>CAZBMT010000112.1:0-7021 GCA_964492645.1 uncultured Cyanobium sp.
CCTAGGATTCCTTCGGTTTGGATGTCGACGGGCGGACACCTTTCCCGGTAGCCGCTACAACCAGCCGCTACAACTCTGCTTGCGAGCAGCGCATTGGTCCCTGTGCACGTCCTTCAGGGGTTGCAGTGGGGGCAATCGCCTGGATCCGCCGTGCGGCGCCCATCCGGACGCGGCCTCTCCTCCCGGTGGCCGCAGGCCACGCACCCCCACACTTCGGCCCTCAGCCGTTCGGTGGGCTGGCCGCACCAGGCACAGGGAAGGCCGACGAGTCCCTCGCAGAGGCCCCAGCCAGGGGCGCCACAGGCGGGGCACGGACGGGCGATCCGCCGCACCAGCCGGAAGGCCAGGGCCCGGATCGCCGTCCGGCGGGTCGGGTTGCAGTGGGCCCGCATGTCCGTCTCCAGCCAGATCGAGCCGTCGGCCGAGGCCCGGGCACAGCGGCCCATGGCCTCGGCGAGGGCGGCTTCCGTGTGCAGGCCCTTGATCACAGGGGTGCCAGCGCCGGCCCCATCGGGGTCCGCGTCGCCGCCATGGGGGCGGACGATCAGGCCATGGGAGGGAAAGCCCACCCGCCGCAGCCAATCCTGGATGTCATCCCTGTGCGACACCCGGCGGCGGTCGTAGTTGGTGCGCGGCGCCACCAGGCTCTCGGCGATCAGCAGACCGTCCCGACGGTCCACGAAGGTGAGCCACTCGGTGCCCACCGTCAGCCAGGGGAGGGCGGCGTGGGCCCCGAAGCTGCCTTCGCTGGCCAGCCCCAGATCCAGACCCGTGTCGTCCATCCCGGCCTCCGCCTTGCGCCGGCAGGTCTCGAGGGCGTCGGCGGGACGGGGCCGTTCACCGCTGAAGGTGCCGAGCCGGTCGGTGTCGAAGCCACTGGCCAGGACCAGGTGGAGGTTGAGGCCATGGCGGAAGGGCCTGGCCAGCAGCCGCTCCTTGCCATGACGGGTGGCCAGGCTGACCGGGCGCCCGGAAAAAGCCGCCGGGGTGCGACAGGCGAAGGCGGGCAATCCGATCACCGGGACTTATCGGCTGGATTGGCAATCCTGCGTTGAGCTAGCACCCAACAGCCCAATCCAGTCATTAATGTTCCCGGACTCCAACAAGGGCCTCTCCACGGGAGGTTCGGGCACCCCTGTCAACAACCAGTTCCAGGCCAGTTTTCAGCAGCATCCACCCCCGCCCGCAGGAGTCTCCAGCCATGCCATCCCCCGTGACATGACACTCGCCATGCCCGCCCGACCGCTGCGCCTGACCCTTCGGGCCGACGATCATCTGCCGGCCGACCTGAGCTGGCGCATCGACGATGGCTACATCCGTGCCAATACCTGGAATGAGGAAGGTGAATCCATCACCCTCGGCATCTGGGGACCGGGCGAGCTGATCACCCCCACCGGTTGCGGGGTGACCCCCTACGAGCTCATTTCCCTCACCAAGGTGGTGGTGGTCGAGTGGGATCCCAGCGAAAGCGAGACGCTGGAATTCATGCGTGATCTGTTCACCCAGACCACCCAGTTGCTGCAGATCCACCGGGTCAGGCCTGCCGATTCCCGGTTGCTGCGCCTGCTGCACTGGATCGGCGCCCGTTTCGGCCGGGTCAGCAGCAGCGGCACCACCCTCTCGCTGGAGGACATGAACCTGACCCACCGCCAGCTGGCCGAGATCGGCGGCATGACCCGGGTCACCGTGACCAAGTCCCTGACCCGGTTCCGCAGCAAGGGCCAGGTCATCAAAGTCAGCGAGGCGGATCTGCTCGTCCCTCGCGACACCAGCCTGCCGACCCCAAGCGAAACCCCAGACCCCCTTTCCGTGGCCCCCTTCCCGTTCCCGAAAACCCTTCGCCATGAACCACCCGCCCACCGGAACGCCGGTTTCGGCACCCCATGACGCCATTCCCTGGCACCAGCAGTTCCGCCGCAGCCAGATCGTCCAGTCCCTCGAGGCCGTCCAGGACCTGATCGCCATCTCCCTCTGCCTGGGGCTGTTCGGCGTGATGGTGCTCCAGCTGAAGCGAACCTTCTCGACCCTCTTCTCCACATCGGAGTTTCACGAGGTCACGGCCGACATCCTGTTCATCCTGATCCTGGTGGAGCTGTTCCGCCTGCTGATCATCTATCTGCAGGAACAACGGGTGTCGATCGGGGTGGCGGTGGAAATCGCCATCGTGTCGGTGCTGCGGGAAGTGATCGTCCGCGGCGTGCTGGAGACGGACTGGCAACAGATCCTGGCCGTTTGCCTGTTCCTCATGACCATGGCCCTGCTGATGGTGGTGCGGGTGTGGCTGCCGCCCACCTTCGCCGGCGTCGACCCTGAAGCCCAGGTGTCGGCACGGATGCGGCAGCAGCAGGAATAACAGGTACTCGGAGCCGTTGCTGCCGTGGGTAGTTCTGAATACCCGCGAGCAGCGATCGGCTGCTGCCACTGACTTGACAGTTCTTGTTCCCGGCGATCCGGCAGCCAATCCAAGCATTGATAAGCCACCATTATCGCCTAGTTTGGCAAGTCTGCTTCAAGTCAATACCCAGGATTAGGAATCAGCCACTAACGTTGCCGGACTCCAGATTCAGGACCGCGAACCACTGTTCACCGTACTGATCTGGGTTCACTTCCGTCCACCATCGTCTCGGCTCCCACGAGACAGTTCTGACCACTCCAATACCTCAAGGAGCTGTTCACTGAACAGCCCCCTTCTTCTTCACTGGCCATCCCTTTCCTCCCCCCTGCTCCTACCCGGACGCCATGACCAGTCGCCGTCGCTTCATCACCCTCTTCGGAGGCGCCTTCGGCACCTCCCTGCTGCTTGCCGGATGCCTCGGCAATCCCCCCGACCGCAGCGGCTCCACCGGCACCGCCGCCAAGCCTGATGCCGCCGCCGCCGCCAAGCTCGAGACCACCACGATCAAGCTGGGCTACATCCCCATCCTTGAAGCCGCCCCCCTGGTGGTGGGGGTGGAGAAGGGCTTCTTCGCCAAGCACGGCCTCAAGGTGGAACTGGCCAAGCAGGCCAGCTGGCCCGCCGCCCGCGACAACGTGGTGCTCGGCTCCGCCGGCGGCGGCATCGATGGGGGCCAGTGGCAGCTGCCGATGCCCCACCTGATCACCGAAGGGATCATCACTGACGGCAAGAAGGTGCCCATGGTGGTGCTGGCCCAGCTGATCAGCCAGGCCAACGGCATCGCAGTCTCCAACAGCCTCAAGGCCGAGAATCTCGGCCTCGATCTGAGCCCGAGTGTGGACGTCTTCAAGCGTTTCCCTGAAAAGCAGGGCCGTAAGTTCCGCGCCGCCTACACCTTCCCGAACGCCAACCAGGACCTCTGGATCCGCTACTGGCTGGCGGCCGGGGGCGTCGATCCCGACAAGGACATCGAACTGCTGACCGTGCCCTCCACCGAAACCCTGCAGGGCATGCGCAACGGCACCATGGAGGCGTTCAGTACCGGTGATCCCTGGCCGTTCCGCATCGTCAAGGACGACATCGGCTATCTGGCCGCCCTCACCGCCCAGATGTGGCCGGCCCACCCCGAGGAGTTCCTGGCGGTGCGCGCCGACTGGGTCGAGAAGAATCCCAAGGCGGCGGTGGCGCTCGTGAAGGGCCTGATCGAAGCCCAGCAGTGGGCCGACAAGCCCGAGAACCGCAGCGAGGTGGCCAAGCTGGTCAGCTCCCGCGCCTACTTCAACACCCCCGTGGAGGTGCTGGAGCCGGCCCTCAAGGGCCAGTACATGCTGGGTGCCGATCGCAAACCCGTGAACGATCCCAAGCTGGGGCCGATCTACTGGATGAGTGATCGGGGGGTGATCTCCTATCCCTACAAGAGCCTGAGTCTGTGGTTCCTGGTGGAATCCCTGCGCTGGAACATGCACCCCGGCAAGCTCACCTCGATCGAACAGGCCAAGGCCCTGGTCGACAAGGTGAACCGCGAGGACATCTGGCGCCAGGCTGCCACCGAGCTGGGGCTGCCCGCCCAGGACATCCCCACCGGTTCCTCCCGCGGCAAGGAGACCTTCTTCGACGGGGTCGTCTTCGATCCTGAGAACCCGAAGGCCTATCTCGACAGCCTCAAGATCAAGCGCTGATTCCAGCGCCCAGCGGCCGGTGCACCATCGGCCGTCCCCTCCCAGACCCGTGACTCCTGTCACGGGTCATCCCTCCCGACGGATTCCATCCTTCCTTTTTCCAGGACGAACCCCTTCCATGACGACCACTGCCCCCAAGCCCGCCAACGCCACGCCAGGCCCCCTGCTCTGGTGGAAGCGCAACCGCAAGCAGATTCTGCCGCCCCTGTTCGGCATCGCCGGCTTTCTGCTCGTCTGGCAACTCAGCGCCAGCCTCGGGCTCACCCGGCTTCCCGGCCCCCTGAGCCTGTTCACCGAAGTGCGCACCCGCGACCTGCTTCTCTATCCCTTCTATGACCGGGGTGGCCTCGACAAGGGCCTCTTCTGGCAGACGATGGCCAGCCTGGGCCGGGTCGCCCAGGGTTACTTCCTCGCCGCGGTGGTGGGGATCAGCGCCGGCATCGCCGTGGGCCTCAACAAGACGCTCAACCGGGCCTTCGATCCCCTGTTCCAGTTCCTGCGCATGGTGGCGCCCCTGGCCTGGGTGCCCATTGCCCTGGTGATCTTCCAGAAGAACCAGCCTGCGGCCATCTTCGTGATCTTCATCACCGCCGTGTGGCCGATCCTGATCAACACCGCCGAAGGGGTGCGCCAGATCCCCCAGGACTACCACAACGTGGCCCTGGTGCTGCAGATGTCGAAGAAGACCTTCTTCACCAAGGTGCTGATTCCTTCCGCCCTTCCCTACATCTTCACCGGCCTGCGCATCTCGATCGGCCTGGCCTGGCTGGCGATCATCGCCGCCGAGATCGTGATGAGCGGCATCGTCGGCATCGGCTTCTTCATCTGGGATGCCTACCAGCAGAACTACGTGAGCGACATCCTTCTTGCCGTGCTCTGGATCGGCGGTATCGGCCTGCTGCTGGATCGCCTGATGGCCTGGCTCCAGTCCCGCATCTCCCCCGGCCAGTGAGGCAAACCCAGCCATGAATCTGCCCTCCGCCCTCAGGCCCTTCGGATGGCTCGACGCCTGGATGAGCGAAAGGAAGAACGTGATCCGCTTTCTTCTGGCCCGCCTCCTGCTGATGACCGCCATGGTGCTGGCCTTCTGTGTCCTCCACCTTCCCCAAACGTGAACCGCCATGACAGCACTCGTTGATGTTCAGAATCTCGAAAAGAACTTTCCCCTCACAGGCGGTGGTAACTACCTGGCCCTGAAAGGGATCGATCTGGAAATCCGCAAGGGCGAGTTCATCTCCCTGATCGGCCACTCCGGCTGCGGCAAGTCCACCCTGCTCAACATGATCGCCGGCCTGGATCTGCCCACCGGCGGCACCGTGCTCCTTGAGGGGGAAACGGTGAAGCGTCCGGGGCCCGACAAGATGGTCGTGTTCCAGAACTATTCCCTGCTGCCCTGGCTCACCGTTCGTCAGAACATCGCCCTGGCGATCGAGGAGGTGATGCCCGACCTGGCCAAGGCGGAGCAGGACGCGCTGATCGATGAGCACATGGAGATGGTGGGGCTGACCCAGGCCGCCACCAAGCTGCCGGGCCAGCTCTCCGGCGGGATGCGCCAGCGGGTGTCGATCGCCCGGGCCCTGGCGATCAAGCCCAAGCTGCTGCTGCTGGATGAACCCTTCGGCGCCCTCGATGCGCTGACCCGGGGGAATCTGCAGGAGAAGCTGATGCAGATCTGCAACGAGCACGAGCTCACCGCCGTCATGGTCACCCACGACGTGGACGAGGCGGTGCTGCTCTCCGACCGGATCGTGATGCTCACCAACGGGCCCGGCTCGAAGATCGGCGGCATCCTCGAAGTGGACATCCCCCGGCCCCGCCAGCGGCTCACGGTGGTGCACCACCCCAGCTACTACAGCCTGCGCTCGGAGATCATCTACTTCCTCAACCGCCAGAAGCGGGTCAAGCAGTGGCAGGCGCGGCCCCACAAGGTGCTGGCCCGCCACGGTCTGGAGAAGGTGAATCTCGACCTGGGCTTCATTCCCCTGGCCGCCTGCGCCCCCCTGGCGGTGGCCGAGGCCAAGGGTTTCTTCACCAAGCACGGTCTCGACGACGTGCAGCTGGTGCGGGAGACCAGCTGGCGGGGGGTGGTGGACGGCCTGGTCGACAGGACCCTCGATGCGGCGATGATGCCTTCGGGCATGCCCACCTGGATGACGGCCGGCGGCCATGGCGAGCCCCTGCCGATCGTCTCCTCCCTCACCATCTGCCGCAACGGCAACGAGGTGACCCTCGCCAAACGGTTGGCGGAGCAGGGCGTCAGCACCGTGGAGGACTACCGCGCCTGGCTGGGCAGCCACGAGCGCGAGCCGCACCGGATCGGCATCGTCCATCCCGCCTCCATGCACAACCTGCTGCTGCGCTACTGGCTGGCGGCCAACGGCATCGACCCCGACAAGGACGTGCACCTGCAGAATCTGCCGCCGGCGCAGATGCTGGCCGACCTCAAGGACGGCTCCATCGACGGCTACTGCATCGGTGAACCCTGGAACTTCCGGGCCGCCAGCAGCGGTCACGGTGTGCCGATCGTGGGGGATCTGGAGATCTGGTCGGGCCATCCCGGCAAGGTGCTCGGGGCCCGCGAGGACTGGGCCCAGTCCTACCCCAACACCTACATCGCCCTCACCAAGGCGTTGCTGGAGGCCTGCCGGTACTGCGCCGAGCCGGCCCATTGGCCGGAAATGAGCGAGCTGCTCAGCGACCGGCGCTACCTGGGGATCAAGGCCGATCTGATCCGCTTCAGCGGCCAGCCGGGCGACTCCGGGGCCTTCGCCCTCCATGGCGAGCCGCACCATCTGTTCCACGGACCGGGACTCAACCGTCCCAGCCGCACCGAACACCTCTGGATCCTCACCCAGCTGGCCCGCTGGGCCGAGATCCCCTTCCCCCGCAACTACGTGGAGATCCTCGAGCGGGTCTGCAGCGTGGGGGTGTTCAGCACCGCCGCCCG
>CAZBMT010000113.1:0-7019 GCA_964492645.1 uncultured Cyanobium sp.
CCCCGAGCGCCCGGGCGCCACCGTCGAGATGGGCGTCGAGATGGGGGACTTCCTCGAGGCCGCGGGCCTGCTCAGCTACGACCCGGCCGCCATCACCCGCATCTACGCCGGCCACCCGATGCGCCTGGCCCGGCGGGTCTGGCAGACCCTGGTGCCGATCGGCCTCTACCTGCTGGGGGTGGGCTTCGACTGGTTCACCGGCCAGCTGGCCAACCCCGCCCGTTCGCGCGAACGGGCCCGGGAGTGCGCCGAGCTGCTGGTGGCCCTCGGCCCCGCCTTCATCAAGGCGGGCCAGGCCCTCTCCACCCGTCCCGACATCATTCCTCCGGTGCTGCTCGAGGAGCTGGCCCAGCTGCAGGACCAGCTGCCGGGCTTCGACAGCGCCCTGGCCATGGCCTGCATCGAGGAGGACCTCGGCGCTCCGGTGGCGACGATCTTCGCCTCGCTGGAGAAGGAGCCGATCTCCGCCGCCTCCCTCGGCCAGGTGCACCGGGGCGTGCTGAAGACCGGCGAACGGGTGGCGGTGAAGGTGCAGCGGCCGGGCCTGCGGGAGCAGATCACCCTCGACCTCTACATCGTCCGCAACATCGCCGCCTGGCTGAACCGGAACGTGGGGCTGATCCGGAGCGATCTGGTGGGCCTGATCGATGAACTCGGCAAGCGGGTGTTCGAGGAGATGGACTACATCAACGAGGCCAGCAACGCCGAGACCTTCGCCCGCCTGCACAACCACAACCCCCGCATCGCCGTCCCCGCCATCCACCGCCAGGCCACCAGCCGCCGGGTGCTGACGATGGAATGGATCGACGGCGTCAAGCTCACCAACCTCGACGCGGTGCGGGCCCTGGGGGTCGACCCCGACGACATGGTGGAGGTGGGGGTGAACTGCAGCCTGCAGCAGCTGCTGGAGCACGGCTTCTTCCACGCCGATCCCCACCCCGGCAACCTGCTGGCCCTGCCGGACGGGCGCCTGGCCTACCTGGATTTCGGCATGATGAGCGAGGTGTCGCGGGAGGCGCGCACCGGCCTGATCCAGGCGGTGGTGCACCTGGTGAACCGCAACTTCGGCGCCCTCTCGAAGGACTTTGTGCAGCTCGGCTTCCTCGGGGAAGCGGTGGACCTGGAGCCGATCGTGCCGGCCTTCGAGACGGTGTTCGGCCAGGCCCTGGAGATGGGGGTGAGCCGCATGGACTTCAAGGCGGTCACCGACGACCTCTCCGGGGTGATGTACCGCTTCCCCTTCCAGGTGCCGCCGTACTACGCCCTGATCATCCGCTCCCTGGTCACCCTCGAGGGCATCGCCCTGAGTGTGGACCCCGACTTCAAGATCCTCGGCGCCGCCTACCCCTACTTCGCCCGCCGGCTGATGGAGGATCCCGATCCGGAGCTGCGCCGCAGCCTGCGGGAGATGCTCTACGACGGCGACGAGTTCCGCTGGCAGCGGCTGGAGAGCCTGGTGGCCAGCGCCTCGCTGCAGGAGCAGCTCGACCTCGACGGTCTGCTCGACCAGGTGCTCGATTTCCTCTTCTCACCCAACGGCGGCCTGCTGCGCCAGCAGCTCGTCGATGCGCTGGTGCAGCAGATGGATGCCCTGGCCTGGAACACCACTCTGCGCCTCGGCCGGCGGCTGCCGCCGCGCCTGCTGCCGCCGGGACTGCGGGCCCTGCCCCCCACGCCGGCGGCGGCGCCGCTGCTGGATCTGGAGCCCATCCAGCAGCTGCTGGCGATCCTGCGCGACCTGCCCGGCTTCGAGCCGTCCCTGCTGCTGAAGCGCCTGCCGCGGGTGCTGGGGGAGCCGGATCTGCGCCGCATGGGGCTGCAGGTGGCCAGGGGGCTGGCGGAGCGGGGCGTGGTACACCTGCTGCGCGATGTGCTGGTGACGCCGGCGGTGCGCCAGGCCGCCGGTGTCAGCGGCGCCTGAGATCCGTAGAGTCGATCGGACCCAAGGGAGACAAGCGTGAACAAGCGGCGAAGGCTCGTGGCCGCTGTCCTGGGTCTGGGGCTCTGCTGCACGCCACCGGCGGCCATGGCCACCGAGAACCTGGTGTTCACCAGCGGGGCCTTCCGGCGCTCGATCCCGGTGGCCGACCTGGAGCACCTGGCCACCACCGGTGAGGCCAGGGGCCTGCTGCGCGACGTGCTGCGGCTGGGCCGCCAGGACCCGAAGCAGGTCAGCAAGCTGCTGAACGAATCGGTGCGGCTGCCGATCGTGCTGATGAGCCGCCTGCTCAACACCCGCATCGGCGAGGCGATCCTGGCCCGCCTGGCGCGGATCCTGTTCCCGCTGCGGGCCCCGGAAGCCGGCGTGCCCGCCCTGCGCGCCGCCATGGTGCTGGGCACCTACGAGGGCAAGGGGTCCCTGTCGGCCATCACCTTCCTGCGGGCCTACCCGACCCGGGAGCTGGAGGTGAGCATCCCTGCCCTGCTGGGGTTGGTGTCCAAGGCCTCCTCGATCGGGGAACTGGTGCGCTTCTTCTCCGAGTCCCCCCTCGACGGGCTGCGGGGGAGCGAGCCCCAGGCGACTCCGGCACCGGCCCCCGCCAAGCCGGCACCGGCCACCCCCGCCCCCTGACGACCGAGACCGGAGTTCTACATTGACGTCAGCCGCGCCGCTGTCCCCCGTGCCCCTGCTACGAGCCCTGCGACGTCTGGGCCGGCAGCCCACCATGCAGGATTGGCCGGGGCTGATCGAGGCCTACCGCAGCTGGCTGCCCGTCAGCGACGCCACCCCGGTGGTGACCCTGCGGGAGGGGGCCACGCCCCTGATTCCGGCGCCGGTGATTGCCCAACGGGTGGGCCGGGACGTGAAGGTGTTCCTCAAGTACGACGGCCTCAACCCCACCGGCTCCTTCAAGGACCGGGGCATGACGATGGCCATCAGCAAGGCGAAGGAAGCGGGCTCGGAAGCGGTGATCTGCGCCAGCACCGGCAACACCTCCGCCGCCGCCGCGGCCTACGCGCGCCGGGGCGGGATGCGGGCCTTCGTGCTGATCCCCGACGGCTACGTGGCCCAGGGCAAGCTGGCCCAGGCCCTCCTCTACGGCGCCGAGGTGCTGGCGGTGCAGGGCAACTTCGACCGGGCCCTGGCGATCGTGCGGGACGTGGCCGAGCGCTACCCGGTCACCCTGGTGAACTCCCTCAATCCCTACCGGCTCCAGGGACAGAAGACGGCCGCCTTCGAGGTGGTGGATGCCCTCGGCGAGGCCCCCGACTGGCTCTGCATCCCCGTGGGCAACGCCGGCAACATCAGCGCCTACTGGATGGGCTTCAAGGAATACCGCCAGGCGGGCCACAGCACGGTGCTGCCGCGGATGATGGGCTTCCAGGCGGCCGGTGCCGCCCCGATGGTGCTGGGGCACACCGTGGAGCAACCCGACACCATCGCCACGGCGATCCGCATCGGCAATCCGGTGAACAGGGAGAACGCCCTCAACGCCCGCAGCGAGAGCAACGGCGGCTTCATGGCCGTCACCGACGCCGAGATCATCGAGGCCTACAAGCTGCTGGGCCAGGGGGAAGGGGTGTTCTGCGAGCCGGCCAGCGCCGCCTCGGTGGCGGGCCTGATCAAGCGGCGGCAGGAGGTGCCGGCCGGCGCCACGGTGGTGTGCGTGCTCACCGGCAACGGCCTCAAGGACCCGACGACGGCGATCGAGCACAACGACGCCAGCTTCCACACCGGCATCGCCCCCGACACCGAGACCGTCGCCAAGGTGATGGGCTTCTGAGCGGGGGCGGCTGAACAGTCCGCCGCAGACCTTTTCAGCCTGACGGTGACCCAACCGTCTGGGGAAATCCTGGGACATTCCCCGCCGCCGACCGGGAGTGCCGGGGGAGGGACATTCCCCGTGGACATCCCCAGGATTCCCCAGGCCCGGGAATCGGTGGAAAACCCCTGGAAGCGGGCCCGTGGCGACGCCCTTTCCCCAGCCATCGAGCCCGTAAAACCCAGTGATGGGAAGAGGAGAGAGCCGGTTTACCCGTTTTCCCCCGCCCCTACGACGACGGGCTGTTTTTCTTCTTCCCAATCCTTGATTGATCCTCTGAACCGTCGGGAGACCACCCGTTGCGCTTTGGCCCGCCCTGTGAAACCGTGGGGCCTCACGAACGCCGCACCGCCCTCGCCGCCCCCCGCCATGAAGCTGGTCTGCTCCCAGGCTGAACTCAGCGCCAGCCTCCAGCTGGTCAGCCGGGCGGTGGCGACACGCCCCACCCATCCGGTGCTGGCCAACGTGCTGCTCACCGCCGATGCGGGCACCGGCCGCCTCAGCCTCACGGGCTTCGACCTCAGCCTCGGCATCCAGACGAGCCTGCCCGCCGCCGTCGAGACCAGCGGTGCCATCACCCTGCCGGCGAAGATGTTCGGCGAGATCGTCGCGCGCCTGGCCACCGACAGCCCCATCAACCTCAGCTGCCCGGAGGGGGAGGAGCAGCTGGAGCTGACGAACCTCTCCGGCAGCTACCGGATGCGGGGCATGCCCGCCGACGACTACACCGACCTGCCCCTGGCCCAGAGCGGCACGCCGATCCGCTTCCACGCCGAGACCCTCGTGAAGGGCCTGCGGGCCACCCTGTTTGCCAGCAGCCCCGATGAGAACAAGCAGCTGCTGACGGGCGTTCACCTGCGCCTGGACGGCGAGGGCCTGGAGTGCGCCGCCACCGATGGCCACCGTCTGGCGGTGCAGCGCCTCCCCCACGCCGTGGAAGCCACCGGCTCCGAGGCGCCGGCTGCCGATGGCGGGGATTTCGCCGTCACCGTGCCGGCCCGGTCCCTGCGGGAGCTGGAGCGGATCCTTTCGGGCCGCGGCTCCCAGGAGCCCCTCAGCCTGTTCTGCGAGCGCGGCCAGGTGGTGGTGCTCTCCGCCGACCAGGTGCTCACCAGCCGCAGCCTCGACGGCACCTACCCCAACTACCGCCAGCTGATTCCGCCCACCTTCCAGCGCCGCATGGTGCTCGACCGCCGCGCCTTCATCGCCGCCCTCGAGCGGGTGGCGGTGCTGGCCGACCAGCACAACAACGTGGTCAAGATCAGCGCCGACCCGGCCGCCGGCACCGCGACGATCCGGGCCGACGCCCAGGACGTGGGCAGCGGCTCGGAATCGCTGGCGGCCACGATCGAGGGCGAGGCGATCGAGATCGCCTTCAACGTGCGCTACCTGCTCGATGGCCTCAAGGCCATGGGCTCCGACCAGGTGGTGCTGCAGTGCAACGCCGCCACCACTCCGGCTGTGCTGGCGCCGGTGGGGGCCGATGAGGCCTTCACCTACCTGGTGATGCCCGTTCAGATCCGCACCAGCTGAGCCCGTGGGTCTACCCGACCAGCTGCTGCTGAGCGATCTGCTGCGGCGACAGGTGCGGTGCGATCAGGGCCTTGAGCGCGGCGTTGGGGTGCTGGCCTGGATGCATCCACCGGTGCACCGGCTGCTGGGCTGGGCCAGCCGCCCCTCGGCCTTCGCCCAGCGGCGGCTCGTCTGGCGGCTCGACCAGCTGCGCGGGCTGGGCGAGCAGGAGGTGTTCGTGAAGGGAGAGCCGGCCGAGACGGACGCGGCCACCCTCGAGCGGCTGCCCACCCTGATCGATGCGGCCCTCACCGGCGCCGACGACGTGCCCCTGGGGGTGGTGGCCGACGCCGCCGTCGAGCTGCGCAGCGGCCGCATTCTCCACTACCTGGTGGCCCGCAGCGATCCGCGGCTGCCGGGCACCAGCCGCTGGCGCCTGAGCCCCGACCGCATCGTTGACCAGCAGCCCGGCCGGGTGTTCACCGCCCTGCGGGGCCTGGATGATCTGCCGGTGGCCCGGGCCAGCGTGCGCCAGCAGCTGCTGCGCCGCTCGCGGCGCTGGAAGGAGCAGGTGCAGGAGGTGGGCGGCCGCGTCGAGGAGCGGCTGGAGGGCTGGCTGGAGGAGCCCCCCTGGCCGGAGGCCTTCCGCGAGGAGCGGGCCTGGCCCGAGGGGGACCGGAACCCCGCGCGGGACCGCCGCGACCCCTTCGACGATGAGCGCGATGGGGCCGAGCCCTCTCCCCAGGAGCGCTACGCCGGTGAGCCGGACGAACCCGACCCCCTCGAGGACTGGGCCGAGGAGGAGGAACCGCTGGAGGAGCCCCGGGAGTTCCGGGAGCCCCCCCCGCAGGAGCCGGCGCCGCGCCGCGACCGCTACCGGGGCCGGGAGCCCCATCGGGACGACGACCCCTGGATCTGATACTGGAGGGCCGTTGCCGCGCCCCCCGGTGGTTCCTGCCTCGACCCCGTCCTTCTCGGTGCCCGAGGCCCTGAAGAAGGAGAACCTGAGCCAGGCCGACTACGACGAGATCTGCCGTCGTCTCGGCCGCGCCCCAAACCGGGCCGAGCTGGGCATGTTCGGGGTGATGTGGTCGGAGCACTGCTGCTACCGCAACTCCCGCCCCCTGCTGGGCCAGTTCCCCACCAGCGGCCCCCGCATCCTGGTGGGGCCGGGCGAGAACGCCGGCGTGGTGGATCTGGGCGAGGGCCAGCGGCTGGCCTTCAAGATCGAGAGCCACAACCACCCCTCGGCGGTGGAGCCCTTCCAGGGGGCGGCCACGGGCGTGGGCGGCATCCTGCGCGACATCTTCACCATGGGGGCGCGCCCGATCGCCCTGCTCAACGCCCTGCGCTTCGGGCCCCTGGAGGACGAGCGCAACGTGGGCCTGATGGAGGGCGTGGTGGCCGGCATCGCCCACTACGGCAACTGCGTGGGGGTGCCCACCGTGGGCGGCGAGGTGGCCTTCGACCCCAGCTACTCCGGCAACCCGCTGGTGAATGCCATGGCCCTGGGGCTGATGGAGACCGACGACATCGTCTGCTCCGGGGCGGTGGGCGTGGGCAATCCGGTGGTCTACGTGGGCAGCACCACGGGCCGTGACGGCATGGGCGGCGCCAGCTTCGCGTCCGCCGAACTCACCGAGGCCTCCCTGGATGATCGCCCCGCCGTGCAGGTGGGCGACCCGTTCCTGGAGAAGGGGCTGATCGAGGCCTGCCTGGAAGCCTTCCAGAGCGGCGATGTGG
>CAZBMT010000114.1:0-7008 GCA_964492645.1 uncultured Cyanobium sp.
TGGCCCTGCCGGTGGCCGTCGACGGCCGCGGCCTGCCGGTGGGCCTGGAGATCCTCGGTGCCACCGGCCGGGACGAGGACCTGATCGCCATCGCCGCCCTGCTGGAGGCCCGGCGTGGGCCCCTGCCGCCCCCCCGGCCGGTGGCGCCCCTGCCGTCCCCCCTGGACCTGGCGGACCTCAACCGCCTGGTGCCGCTGCTGGGCTGGAACGCCTGGCGCAGCCGCCGCGGCGAGGCCCTCGGCGATCTCGAGCCCGCCCGCTTCCGCCGCCTCACCGACGCCCTGCTGCAGCGGCGCGCTGATGGCGGAAAATCGGACCCGGTGGCCACGCCCCCCGGGTCCCCCTGAACCCTCTTCCCCCGTGACGCCCCTTTCGCCATGAACATCGACGGCAGGCCCTGGCGCACCATCTGGCTGGAGGAGGGCGGCCGCGCGGTGGGCGTGATCGACCAGACCCAGCTGCCGCACCGCTTCGTCACCCGCTCGCTCACCAGCGTCGAGGAGGCGGCCGAGGCGATCGTCACCATGGTGGTGCGGGGGGCTCCCCTGATCGGCGTCACCGGGGCCTATGGGCTGATGCTGGCCCTGCAGGTCGACCCCTCCGACGCCTCCCTGGCCGCGGCCTTCGAGCGCCTCGATGCCACCCGGCCCACCGCCATCAACCTGCGCTGGGCCCTGGAGCGGGTGCGGGCCAAGGTGCTGCCCCTGGCGGCGGAGCAGCGCGCCGAGGCGGCGAAGGCCGAGGCAGCCGCCATCGCCGAGGAGGACGTGGCCATGTGCGAGGCGATCGGCGACCACGGCCTGCGCCTCTTCCAGGAGATCGCCGCCCGGCGCCCCGAGGAGCGCCGCGGCCAGCCCCTGAACGTGCTGACCCACTGCAATGCAGGCTGGCTGGCCACGGTCGACTGGGGCACGGCCCTGGCGCCGATCTACAAGGCGCACCGCTCCGGCCTGCCGATCCACGTCTGGGTCGACGAGACCCGCCCCCGCAACCAGGGGGCCAGCCTGACGGCCTTCGAGCTGGGCCGCGAAGGGGTGCCCCACACCGTGATCGTCGACAACGCCGGCGGCCACCTGATGCAGCACGGCCAGGTGGATGCGGTGATCGTCGGGACCGACCGCACCACCCGCTGCGGCGACGTCTGCAACAAGATCGGCACCTACCTCAAGGCCCTGGCCGCCCACGACAACGGCGTGCCCTTCTACGTGGCCCTGCCCGCCTCCACCATCGACTGGACGATCGCCGATGGGGTGGCGGAGATCCCGATCGAGGCCCGCTCCCCCCTGGAGGTGACCCGCATCGCCGGCAAGCCCGCGGCCGGGGAGCCCACCAGCGTGCAGCTGGTGCCCGACGGCAGCACCGGCTTCAACCCCGCCTTCGATGTCACCCCCGCCCGGCTGGTGACGGGGCTGATCACCGAGCGCGGTGTGGCTCCGGCCAGCGAGGCTGGCCTCCAGGCCCTCTACGCCGCCCCGGAGGCCACGGGCTGAGCCGCGTCCCGTGGCCGCCCGGGGCCCGATTCAGAGCGAGGGCCGCAGCAGGCTGATGGGTTCGCCGGGGCCGTCCGGCCGGACCGTCAGGGTGGAGTAGGTCCAGGTGCCGGCTCTCTGGCGGGCCTCCACGTAGAGGGTGCCGCTGCCCCGGGACCCCTGCAGGGGAATGGCCATCTGGGCCTCGCCCGTGCCGCCGGAGAGGTTGACGTTGCCCGAGACGAGGAAGCCCCCCTGGATCGGTGTGCCCAGCCGGCCGATCACCACCGGGTCCCGCTGGGCCTTCGCCAGGGCCTCCTTGTAGGGCGTGGTCGACTTGAGCAGGCCGAACACCAGACCGACGATCAAGGCGATGGAGCCCCCCACACCGGCCAGCCCGGTGAGGCAGCCGGCCGGCACCAGCCATTTCCAGTGGCGGGCCCACCAGCCGGGGGCCGGCTTGCTGTCCATGGGGTGGCTCTGGTCCGTGACCCCTCAGAGCCCTTCGAAGCGCACGTTGAGGTTGAGCTGGTTGGGGCCGATGGCGGTGGCCTGGAGCACCAGGGCGGCGGCCTTGCCGTCGGCGGTGCCGTCCACCTTGGTGCCTGCCGGAGGATCCAGCACCAGGTTGAAGCCCCAGAGGCCCACCACGGTGTTGATCTTGCGCTCGCTGTAGCCCTGCTTGGCCAGGGACGCCTTCACCTTGGCGAGCAGCTCGTCCGGCTTGCCGGGCAGCTGGGTGTTGAGGCTGGTCTGGCCGATGGCGTTGGCGGCGAACAGGCTGGCCGCCGGCCTGGGCAGCGGCAGTGCCAGGCCCTTGAGCAGCGATCCGGCGGGGGTGGCCAGGGCGACCTCGCCGAGCATGATCGCCGCGCCCACCAGGAGGGAGGCCGAGAGGGCCGGCAGCCGGGAACGCCTGGACATTTTCTGTATGCGCAGATACCGGCACCGTACCCCGATCTGCCAAACAACATGACGATGTGGCGGAAAAGACGGGGAGCCCCACCCGTGACCCGCTATACATCGTTTTATCGATCACCTTTGTGTGCAATGGCACTTCGGGCCTCTCGCCTTTCCCGGCGCCTGCTGTTCTCCCTCGGGGTCGGCGCGACCGCCGTCACCGCCTCCATGGTCGCCCTGGGCGGGACCACGATCCCCCGCGCCCTGGCCTCCGCTCCCTCCCAGGCCAGCGCCGGTGTCACCACCCTGGCGGCGGGGGGCACGAACTTCCAGGTGTTCTCCCCCGAGCAGGCCGCCGCCGCCGCCCGCTCGGGCCGCTGGAAGGTGATCGACGTCCGCCCCGTGCCTCCCCTCTCCTACGTCGGTGGCCACGTTCCCGGCGCCGTGCACCTCTCCGAGCAGGCCTTCCGCGGCCCCAATGGCCGTCTGCCCTTCCAGATCTGGAATCCCACCAAGCTCGCCAGCCTGCTGGGCCAGGCCGGCATCTCCAACCGGGATTCGGTGCTCGTCTATTCCGATGGCAACGACGTGCTTGGCACCGCCCTCGTCTCCTACATCCTTGAGAAGAGCGGCGTGCGACAGGTCGCGATCGTCGATGGCGGTCTCAGCGGCTACAAGGCGGCCGGCCAGAGCACCTCCAAAGCCTTCCCCACCTTCCAGGCAGGCAGCTTCCGGCCCACCACGGTCAAGGGGCTGAACATCACCCTCGAGGAGCTCAAGCCCCGGATCGGCCGCCAGGACGTGGTGATCATCGACCCCCGTCCCAAGGCCCAGTTCGAGGGCACCGACCAGACCTTCATCCGCAACGGCCACATCCCCGGGGCCAGGAACATCCCCTGGCAGACGTTCACCGAAGCCAACAACCCCGATGAAGCCAGGAAAAATGCCCACAGGCTGAAGTCGCTCGACGAAATCCGGGCCCTCCTCGTCAGCCGCGGCATCACCCCGGACAAGGAGATCATCGTTTCCTGCAGCACCGGTCGTGAGGCGAGCCTCCAGTTCCTCACCCTCCGCCACCTCCTCAAGTACCCCAACGTGCGGATCTATGAAGGTTCCTGGACCGAATACAGTGCCACCAACCTGCCGATCTCCGTTGGGCCGGAAGGCAGCCCTGCCCTGGTGAGCAGCCGCTGATCCCCTTCCAGCCAAACCTCCTCACCATGGCCAAGCACCCCCCTCGCCAGGTCACCCGGCTCCTCCTCCTTGCCGGTGTGCTGCTGGCCCTGCTGATCCCACAGGCCGCTGCCCTGGCCTGTGACACCGGCGGCGACAACAGCCCATCCCCCGCCAAGACGAAGAAGCGTTGAGGCGATTTCGATCCGCCGCTCTGGCCGTGGTCCCCGCCGTGGCGGTGGCCGCGGCCCTGGCGGTGCGCCAGCCCAGCTCGGCCCTCGTCTGGGGGCTGGGATGTGGTCTTGGCCATGTCCTGGTCCGCTCCGGCTTCGGTTTTTCCTCCGGCTACCGCCGGCTGCTGGAGCGGCGGGATCCCCACCCGGTCTTCGCCCAGCTGCTGCTGGCGGCGCTGCTCGTGATCGCCATGGCCCTGGTGCTCGCTGCAGAGCCCCTCACCGGCCTGCGCCCCAAGCTGCTGGCCACCCCCCTGTCCCTGCCGTTCCTGGCCGGTGCCTTCCTGTTCGGCATCGGCATGGAACGGGCCCGCGCCTGCGGCTGCGGCACCCTGGCGGCCACGTCCCGCGGCGGTGCCGGCGTTCTGGCCGCCCTGAGCGGGCTGATCTTCGGTGCCTTCCTGGGCACCCTCCACGCCCCGGGGCTGGCGGCCCTGCCCCTGCCGCGCCTGCCGTCCCCGGTCGGCCTTGAGCTGTTCGGCCTCCCGGGCGCCCTGACCCTGCAGCTCGCGTTCATCGCCCTGATCGCCGCGCTGCTGACGCGCTGGAGCGGCCAGCTCCCCTGGCGCTCCCCCAGCCGCCGGCTCTACGGCGGCGCCATCGCCGTGGCGTTGCTGGCCACGGGTCTGCTGGTGGTCACCGCCGAGCCCTGGAGGGTGCTCTGGGGCCTGGCCCTCACCGGAGCCCATGCCGCCCAGGCCCTGGGCTGGGATCCCGGCGGCAGCCTGTTCTGGTCGAGTCCCCGCGGCCAGGCCCTGCTGGCGGGTCCGGAGGCCTGGCTGTTCAACGAGGCCGTGGTCGTCGATCTGGGTCTGCTCTATGGCGCCGTCGCCACCGCCTTCGGCCAGGGCCGTTTCCGCTGGCGCGGTGAGCGGCCGGAACCCCTGCCGGAACTGGCCCGGCGCGGCTTCGGCGGCCTGCTGATGGGCTACGGCGGCCTGCTGGCCTCGGGGTGCAACGTCAATGCCTTCCTGGGCGGGGTGATGAGCTTCAGCCTGCACGGCTGGATCTGGCTGGCGGTCGCCGTGCTGGGCTTCGCCGCCTCGCTGCGGCTGCGCCCGGCTGCGGCTGCCGCCTCATGTCCAGACTGAGGCGCCGCCGCGCCCGGCGGACCCTCCCCGCACCTCGCCGTGCCCGCCAGCAACGCCATCCGCTGCAGCGACAGCAACGCCTTCGTGGCCACCTTCACGCTGCCGCCCACCGGCTCCGGGCCTCTCGACGGCCTGACCTTCGCCGTCAAGGACCTGATCGATGTCGCCGGCTGGACGACCGGCTGCGGCAACCCCACCTGGCGGGACACCCATCCGCCCGCGGCCGTCCACGCCGTCTGCGTCGAGCAGCTGCTGGGCGCCGGCGCCCGCTGCCTGGGCAAGACCGTGACCGATGAGCTGGCCTTCAGCCTGCTAGGCAGGAACCACTTCGAGGGCACGCCCCTGAATCCCCGGGCCCCCGAGCGGGTGCCCGGAGGATCCTCCAGCGGATCGGCGTCCGCTGTGGCCTGCGGCCTGGTGGACGTGGCCCTCGGCACCGATACCGGCGGATCGGTGCGGGTGCCGGCGAGCAACTGCGGCCTGTTCGGGTTCCGGCCCTCCCACGGTGTGGTCTCGGTGGCCGGGGTGAATCCCCTCGCCCCCAGCTTCGACACCGTGGGTCTGTTCGCACCGACGGCGGACCTGCTGGACCGGGTGGCCCGGGTGCTGCTCGGCGAAGACGGCGCGGCGCCCTGGGAACCTGCCACGGTGCACGTCATCACCGATGCCTTCGCCCTGGCGGATCCGGAGGTGGAGCAGGCCTTGCAACCCTCCCTGCGGGAGCTGCGGGAGCGCTTCGGCGATCGGGTGCAGGAGATTTCCCTTGCCGAGCTGGCCGGCGACGGCGCCATGGCGAGCTTCTCCGCCTGGCGTGACACCTACTGCGTGCTGCAGTGGGCCGAGATCCGCAGCTGCCTGGGCAGCTGGATCGATGCCGCCAGCCCTGGGCTCGGACCCTCCACCGCCGCCAGCTTCGCGCTCACCCGCCAGCTCGATCGCCGGCGCATCGGCGAGGCCGTGGAGCGACGCGCGCGGATCCACCGGCGCCTGCGCCGCTTCCTCGGCCCCCGGGATCTGCTCTGCCTGCCCACCACCCCAGCGCTCGCCCCGCTCAGGGCGGAGTCGGACCCCGCCCGTTTGTCTGATGGGTCCGGCAGTGGCAGCACCTACTACCCCCGCACCCTCTCGCTCACGTCCGTGGCCGGCCTGGGCCGGCTGCCCCAGGTGTCGCTGCCGATGGCCGAGGTCTCCGGGGTGCCGCTGGGGCTGTCGCTGCTGGCCGCCCATGGGCAGGACGGTTTCCTGCTGGACGTGGTCAGGCGCCTGGCCTGAGGCGTGGCGCCGCGGTGCCCGGCGCGTTCGGCGGCGGGGCGGGGAGAATGGGGCCCGCGGAACCGTTCCGCGTCCTCTCCGTGCCTCCCCTGTCCATGGCCCAGGCCCAGCCCGCCGCTCCGGCCCTGACCGCCGCCGCTCCGCCGCCCAACTGGGTGGCCTCGCGCCATCCCCTCGGCTGGCTGATCGACCGGCTGCTGGCCGTCGAGCCCCTGCGCCGGCTGCTGTTCCTGCAGGCCCGCCAGCTGATCATCCGCACCGCCGAGCGCCGTGGCATCGCCTGGCGGGCCCGACGCGAAGAGCTCGTGCGCCTGGCCGAGCCGCTGCTGGCCAGCAGCACCGTCGCCGCCACCGAGGTGCCGTCCTACTACCGGGCCCGGTTCCACGCCTACCAGGAGGGCAACCTCTGCTGGCAGGCGGCGGGCGAGGCGGAGCAGGCCACCGACGCCATGGCCCTGCGGGTGTGGCCGGGGGAAACCCTCGAGCCCCACCAAGCCCAGCGGCGGCTGCGGGACGCGATCTTCGCGGCGATCGAGCCCAGCCTCACCGGCCCGGTGCGCAGCGCCCTCGACATCGGCTGCTCGGTGGGTGTCGGCACCCTGGCCCTCAACGACTGGCTGGAGCGGCGCGAGGGCACAGACGTGGCCGTCGACGGCCTCGACCTCTCCCCCCAGATGCTGGCGGTGGCCCGGGTCCGCGACCCCGAGGGCCGCATCCGCGCCTGGCACCACGCCGCCGCCGAGGCCACTGGCCTGCCGGCGGCAGGCTTCGACCTGATCACCCTCCAGTTCGTCTGCCACGAGCTGCCGGCGGAGGCCACCCGGGCGGTGCTGCGGGAGGCGTCCCGGCTGCTGCGGCCCGGTGGGGTGG
>CAZBMT010000115.1:0-6963 GCA_964492645.1 uncultured Cyanobium sp.
GCTGCCGCGACGGCAGGACCACCCGCCTGCTCCACACCCTCAACGGCAGCGGCCTCGCCGTGGGCCGCACCATGGCCGCCCTGCTGGAGGCGGGCCAGCAGGATGATGGGAGCGTCAGCCTGCCGGCTGCCCTGGTGCCTTACTTCGGCGCCGAGCGGATCGGGGCTGGCTGAGGGGAGGGCCTGGGAGGCCACCGGTGCGTCGCAGGAGCGGTCCCTTGGTGGCCATCACGGTGGCCGCGACGGCCTGAATCCTGTCGATCTGGGCCTGCGGTTCGCTGATCACCTTGTTGTCCTGGCCGAGCAGTTGCATGTCCAGTTCCTTAAGCCCGAGCAGGACGCAGCTGCTCAGCATCGGCTCCTCCAGAGGCTCCAGCAGCGCCATGTGGATCAGGGCCTCCAGGACGGAAAAGGGCAGGGCGGCCGCAGCCGCCGGCAGGGCGAGCTGGGTGTAGGACCGCCCCTCCTGCATGCGGTCCAGCAGCACCTGATTGAGGCGCTGAACCGGCGCGGCCGCCGTCGCCCCTGCGGAACCACGGTCGAAGCCGATGCAACCCGATTCGAGCAGCAGCGCCAGCATGACCACCAGCTCGCCCTGACCCTGCTTGCCAGCGCTCAGCAGGGAGCCGAACGACAGCGGAGCCGCCGTGAGGGTGGCGATCAGGGGCGCGTAGGCCTTCGGATCACCCTGGATTTCCCCGAAGCTGGATCGGAAATGGAGGATGTCCTGCGGCAGGGGCCGCCATTCCTCCGGGAGCAGCAGCAGCCGAAAGGAGAGCGAGGCCAGCCGCTGGCCCCATTCCCGCTGGGTGAGCCGCACCCGCCCCCTGACCAGGAGATCCCTTCGGAACGCCTTGTTGGTGGCCAGATCGATGAGCAGCTCACGGGCCGCCGTCCTGGGTTCCCGGATCACCAGGTCGCGCAGGGGTGGCGGCAGCAGTTCGACCAGGGACTCGGAATAGGTGGCCGATCCGAGCAAGGAAAGCTTGTGCCTGGCGCACCGTGCCAGCATCTCGGTGACGTACAACGGCGACCAGCCGTCATTGGCGAATTCGCCGCAGAGGTAGTCGACCGGAGCGAACTGCAACGACGGCAATTCCCGGCGCAGTCCCGGCAGCGCCGACCCCAGGGGAGAGGGCTGGGACTCATCACCAAGCAGCTGCTGGAGAAGGCTGGCGGCATCGTGGAAGCAACGGCCCAGCTCCCCCGGCCGGGCCGTCGGCAGGTCGAGGGCAACAAGCTGCTGAAAACTGCTGCGGGCCAGCCAGCCCGGATAGGTGTTGTAGGAGCAGTAGAACAGGCCGCCGGGCCGCAGCGAAGCCGCCGCCACCGTCAGCAGGGCGTTCTGAACCGGCTCGCTCACCCAGGTCGCGATGCCGTGGGCCACGACGTAATCACAGGCACCGGCTGACCATGGCCAGGGACCACCGGAGCCGGCCAGCGAAAGAAAGTCGGCTTCGAGGATGGCCACGTTGCTGAGGCCGGCGCGAGCCACCAGATCGAGGCCGTGGGCCACATGGTCAGGGTGAAAATCAACGCCGAAGAATCGCCCTTCCGGATAGAGCGCCGCCAGCATCACCAGGGAGAAGCCGGTGCCGCAGCCGAGGTCGAGGAAGGTGAATGGTTCGCCCTCTCCGTCCCGCGGCGGCCGATGTCCCTGGAGCAGGGCGGCGAAATCCAGCCAGCTGGGGGTCAGCTCCCGGTAGAAGGCGCTCGTATAGGACGTGGATGAGTGGTACCCGTGATCCCAGGCGGCCTGGCCCAACTCAGTGGATGCTCTCGGCGGCCCCAGAGTAGAGAGTGAGCGTGCGGGTCACCACGTCGGCCGAGCCCGGAACACTCAGGCCCAGATCGAGGCTGACCCAGGTGCAATCGGCCGACACGGTGGGGGTGAAGGTGGACACATTGCTGAGCACCCGGCTACCGGTGGCGGCGGTGGTGGTCAACAGGCCGTTGGCATCCACCTGGGGGCCATCGCGCAGCAGCTCGTTGCCGCTGCGGTAGTACCTGACAATGCTGTAGGTAATGACATTCGATCCAGCGGTCTGAATGGGAATCAGCAGGCGCAGGTCGGTGGAGGCGGCGGCAGGGCTGCAGACGGAGGGATTCTGCGGCTTGCAGGGGGTGTCCGGCAGGGTGGCCGTGGTGCGCGGATTGGCGCCACCCCGCAGGATGCAGGCCTCACCAACTTCCACCTTCAACAGGTCCGAGATCCGCCGGAAGTTGCGGTTGATCGTTGTCAGTGCATAGACACGGTCTGCGATGCGGATCTGATGGACAGCCAGCACGGCCACCGATCCCAGGGCGATAGCGGTGAGCACCCCACCGATCAGCAGTTCGATCAGGGTGAACCCGTGGGCGGATCGCCTGCGCTTCACGATGGGGGCCATCAGGTTCGCTCCCATACGGTGCAGGTCTGGGCGACATCACCGGTGGCGTTGTTGATGCCGGTGCTCAGCGTGCCGAAGGAGATCCTCACGCAACGCAGGGGCAGTTGGTTGTTCACGGAGATCTTGACCACCGCCTCGACCCCGTTGGCCACCACGCCCCCCCTGGGGGTGAACGTGAGGGAGGTGGCCGAGTTCGGCGTGTAGGTCACGGCCACGTTGTACGTGCGGTTGCCATCGGTGGTGGGCAGCACCAGGTTGGCCTCCGGGGTGCAGCGCGGATTGGTGGCCGCGTTCTGAAGGGACGCGAGGGTGGCCCCGGGCGCCCTGCCGGTTCCCGTCGTGAACGCCACCACACAGGGCCCGAAGGCACCGGAGCGGCCGGAGATTCCCTCCAGCCAGCCCATCAGCTCGGCGACGGCCGCATTGGCCTGGTCCCGGCGCAGAAACACCTGGGAGGAGGCGAAGGCAAGAGAACCGATGATGCCGATGACCGCCACCGTGACCAAAAGCTCCACCACGGTGAATGCCTGCGGGCGACTTGGACGCGTCTGGGACGATGGCCAAGGACTCATGGACAGTAATAGGCCATCTGGGGAATGATGTTCTCGACCCGAACAACTCGGTTGGCATTGGCTGTGTCTGTGAAGGTCACCCGGAGGATGCGCTCGGGCTGAATCGTTGTGGTGCGCGACCAGGTGGCATTCAAAGGCAATGCCACGGCATTGATCGCCGTTTGGAAGGGCGTCATGAAGGCCGTGTTGTTGGCACAAAGCTGCTCGACGGCGATCTGCTCGGAGGACGTAGTGGTGTTGGGGAAATTGGCCGTTGTGGAGGCAAGGTCGACCTGCGGAAAGTAGTAACGATCGTCCAGAGGATTGTTTGTGGCGCAGGGCTGGGTCACGCCACCCACCACCCCGACGGTGGTTGGAACGGTGGCGGTGCAGACGCCGGAACAGCAGGTGAAGCGGCGGGCCAAGGTCTTGATCTGACGCAAGTCGTCGTCGATCTGAGCATGCATCACCACCTGTTGCTGGGTTAGAACGGTTCTGCGGTTGATGCTGTTGAGCACCAAGGCGGTGGAGCCGACCACCAGCACCAGCATGACTGTGAGCACCAGTGGTTCAACGATGCCGATTCCCTGCTCCGCGGGTCTGCATCGACGGAATCGAGGTCGGCATTGGATAGGCATCATCCTAATTAAGGGAAAACCCTTTGCGAGCCGCCGTTGGTGTGCGAGCAACCCAATCGACCCCCTCCCAGCCGATGTAGCTGACATCGGCTGAGTTGGCGACACCCACCAACTGGGTGAGGCTTGATGACGCCGAAGGAGGAACCCGGAAATGGTTCTGTCCGCAGGCATAGATGGTACGCGCCCAGAGCCTGCCGCCGAAGTTCCAGCTATCATCACCAGCGAACTCCGCCGCAGAGATGGCAGGGATTGAGCTGCAACCGTTGACGGCAAAGGAGAACAGGCCCCAGGGGAAGTAGAACCAGGCCCCGGCGATGCGAGAGCGATTGGAGGAGCTAGCGCTGGAGTCGGCGCCGATCGCAATGATCTGGTTGCAGGGCTGGTTGGTGAGGTTGAGGTCGGTGCAGTTGTTGCCGGGTGCGGTATCACGTCCGAACATGTTGAAACGGTCGTATTCCCCAACCGGATTGAACTCGTTCTCAGGCACCAATGTCTTGCAGTTCTCGACAGGCGCTGTGGATAACGGGTTGGATCGGGTGCAGATGACATTGGCCATCGTAGCTCCACCCACCAGGTTGATTAGGGGGTCATTGCCATTGATGCCCCGGGTGTCCGTGGCTCGGTTGTAGTAGAAGGTGGTAGAGTAATCGGATGTATCAATCCACAGGACATTCCCGAGACTGATCATATCTACACTTGGACCAAGACAATGAAAACCACCCGTGAAGTTCGCTGTGACCGGGAAGCTAGAGCTATATTCACACACATTGCGATACACCGGATCAGCCCCAGCGGTGGAGCTCTTGATGGCGATGTTATCCAACGAGACCGTATTGATCCGGTTGGTGCCGGTGTTGAAGTTGCTGTTAGCACGTAGGCGGAACTTGACGAAGTGGCTGAAGCGGTTGGTGGAAGTGTTGTCGGCCGCCGGAGTCAACGCCCCTTGAGGGAAACCGATCCGGCAGGTATACGTCCCTGCCGACAAGAGCGAGCAGTTGCCGCCTGTGGCGCCGTTGGTCAAGGCAACGTTGCCATTGGCCGTGACTGTTGCCAGTTGCAGCCAACCGGAGTCCGTAGTAATCCCTTGATTGGTTGTCACGCCGCTACCAAAGCTGTAGTCCAACTTGAGGGCCGAAAGTGACGTGAACGAACCTGCACCTGTGCGAGAAAAGGTGAACTCCAGAACGGGAGTCTGCAGACCGTACAGGTTGACAGCACGTGCGATCGCCGGTGCATTGGAAAGCAAGTTAGTCCCGATGTCTCCGCCGACATCTCGGAAGGTCACCTGGCCTCCGGTGATGATCAGATCGCCGGTGGCGACACCCGCACCGTCGGAATCGCGCTCTTCCCAGATCGTGGGCCAGCGCGGTGTGCTGTTGGCGGTGTAGCCAGACAGGCTGTTGCTAGCAAAATCATCCCCGATGCCACCGGTGACCGCACCGGGCCGGGAGATCACCGCCCAGGTGTGCTCGTTAGAGCCATTAAACACGGAGGAACAGGCATTCCCCGTGAGCCACTTCGTGTTGCAGTACTCCAGGAAGGGGCCAGGGGTGACCTGGTTGAGGCTGTTGGCCCCATTGCCACGGATCCAGACATTGACGGAAGCATCAGCAGAAACGTCCGCCACGATCTGAGGGTAACCACCCTTGCTTGTAGAGTTGACCGTCTGCTTGCTGACCGTATCCGGATACCCTCCCGGGGTCCAGTTGTAGGTGTACTTGCTGGAGATGGAGGGAAGGCCAGTCGAAAGATAGAGGGGCACCACTGGGATGCAGGAGGCGGCCCGTCCAGCAATCGAAGCAGCGTCACCCCAACTGATAGGGCAAGGGTTAGGGGCCCCAGAGGGGACGGTAAATGCAGCAAGGTTGCCCGCCGGAACGCCGGGCATCAGATCATTATCAGTATCCCTAGTGTTGGGAACCATACGGAAGCCAACTTGCCTGCCTCCCACCACTAGATCCGTGGTTCGGTCCCAGGTGTGGGTGGGGTCAGCGATAACTCCAAGGATCGAGCCGATATTGACCACCTGGCCGGCGGAGTTTCGGCGGGTATAGCGGTCGTTGGCCAGCTGAGAGAAGAAGCGGCCGCCGTTAATGCCGGTAATCATGCCGAATTCGATGCCACAGAACCGGCTATCCGCACCGAGATCGCCAGCGGCGGATGCTCCCGTGGTAGACCCTCCGGAGGCATTGCTGCCGAAGGAACCTCCGCAGCATTTCGGCACCACCTCGAATTCCTTGGTGATGGTCGAAGTTGAGAAGGTGCCGTCGGGGCGGTAAAGCCGCCCCTCCACCGTTACAGCGATATACCCTGAATGGGTGCCCGGCCGAAGGGCTCCACTACCACCATCAGGATCGTCCAGATTCAGCAGGCTGTTGAACCTGGTGCCCGTTGGGATGGTGCCGGCCTGACTCCGCACGGTTCCATCGGCGTCGAACGTTCTATAGACAGCCCGACGATCGGTGCTTCCGGCGTTACCGGCCGAGTACCGAATGGAGCGCAGCACAAAGCGTCGATCACCCTGGTTTACCTGGTCAACGTTTTCAAGATTCCTGAATTGACCATTAGCAAAGTTGACGGCTCTGGCGGAGGGCATGCCATCACCATTCACACCGGGGCGCACATTGGTAGTTGATACACATGGACTCTGTAGATCCATGTTGGTGGTGCTCCATTGGTTAGGTGGCGTACTCCCAGCCACAAGCAGCTGACGATTCTCCGGTTGGTTGAACGTGGCAATGATCTGATCGGCCCCAGCTTCCGCCACCTGCTGGGCGTCGCGGCTCTCGCCACTCCCGAGCGATGCCAGGTTTGAGCCGTTGACGATCGCCACCAAGCCCAGGGTCCCCACCACCAGGGCCAGGATCATCAGCACACCTGCCACCATGATCGACCCCGCCTGCTGCTCGCTCCGTGCCGGGGCGGCCAACAGATGCAGCAACAACCTGGCTTTGGTGAGCCCAGGTTGCTGCTGGAGGCCGTTCTGCCCTCGGCTGCGCTTCTTCATCGGTGCGCTCTCACGTCCACCCCATTCCTGAAAAAACGCTAGCAATGATCCCGACAGCAGCCCTTGCCTTCCCTGAGTAGGAGTTACCTGAAGGGTACGTGGGTTCCAGCTCTGCATCTCGGGGCCCGAACCCTCCTGAAGCTCTCACCGAATTTTAAATCAGGGGCAGATCCACCACCTGGCCGATCCGGGGAGCTCAATGCCGGCCCAGGGACGCCCTGCACCACGCAACCATCAGCCCTCAAAACCACCGCGCATTTTAAGGGTCCGGTCGAGATACTGGTCGAGCATGGTGCCGGGGAGCAGGGGGCCGTCGCGAAACGCCAGGCCCACCAGGGTGTTGTAGCTGCGGATGTTCACCCACTGGACCCGCGCCGG
>CAZBMT010000116.1:0-6952 GCA_964492645.1 uncultured Cyanobium sp.
AGAGAGAAATGTGGTGAGTGGACATGATTTCACAGCAGGCATTTGGAAGAAGAAGTGGGGCTGGCGGTGGCCGGCCAATGGTGGACGGCGGCCGCCCTGCTGGCGGCGATGGGGATCGGCGGCGGCCTGGTGGGGGTGCTGGCCACGGCCTGGCTGCAGCGGGAGACCCCGGCACCCCTTCAGGGCCGGGTGATGGCCCTGGCCATGCTGGCCGGCGTCGCCTTCGATCCCCTGTCCCAGGCCCTCTCGGGGGTGCTGATCGACATCTCCCTGCCGGGGCTGTTCGTGATCGCCGGGGGGAGCCTGCTGCTCACCGTGCCTTTTGCCTTGGGCAGTGCGCGGGGGTGAACGACCGGGATTGCAGGGGCCCCGTTCTGCCAGGCGACCAGCCATGCAGGTGCTGGGTGGCATGGGGGTCCACCTTGGGTAGTATTTCTTTGCGGGACTTGAACCACTGAAGTTGGGTACGTTGGCAAGTCTTGCGTATCGGTGGTTACAGGTTGTGATCGGACCCGTGAACCACTGCTAGAAAGCGGAAGTGGCTCTTGAAAGGCTTTGCAGCATCAGGGTTTCAGGCAACTTCAAGTGCCGCACTCCGGGTGGTTCACGGAGAGGGAGCTACGAAGGGTGAGTGTTTCGCGGAACCTCCCAAAAAAGAGTTGGGCACGCCTGGCTGTGATCCCAGCAAGAAGATTGCGTCTCAGAAGAATAGTGCTACCTTGTATCGGCCGCGATTGAACCGGAACGCTGTGCTAGGGACGCTCTGCGTCATACGTGACTGGGCATTTAAGCCATTCACGATAATCCCAAAGATAGGGCACGAGTTTATAGTATTTTTCGCGCTAACATTAGTTTGCGGGCATATCGGGATTATCGTGGGAGGACTTCTAAAGGCTCTAAGTACAGGCCTTTGGCAGTTTCTTGTTACGCAATTTCAGGCCGGTGTGTTGTTTAATATGGCTATTGCATTTATTGTTTCAGCCATTACGCCAGTATTTCTAGAAATGCAGGAAAAGCCAGATGAGCCTTTCCGGAAAATGAAGATAGCAGCTCTTAGCATCTCTGTTGTTTTCTGCTTCTTTTGCCTTGCTCTCCTGTTTAATTCCGACAGGCTTGGGGATGGCGCCACGTCAATTATTCTTCAGGCCGTATTCTACTTGATATCATTATACCTAACTACATACCTTTTCCTTTTGCAGTATCTCAAAAGAGACTACGAAAACTTTGCCCAGTATGACGACAAGAATAGGTCGTCCATTGTCAATGACGCTTCGTCGTCATTAGTTGATAGCCGTGGTGTAAGATCATGATGTTTAAAGTTCTTGAGGTCAGCCAACCAGGCGGTACGTTTTATCTGGCTGCAATCCCGGCTAAGTTCCTTATTTCGCACTGTCGGCCTAACGCGCGCCAGTACGATAGCGAGCTAAGGGAGGCTTTTGGAATTCAGCGTGAGCTTAATAGGAAACGTGTTCGAGATGTTCAACGTTACACGGAAGACCCGGACTCAATCTTTCCAACACCAATTATAATCTCAGTATCTAGTGATAGCTGCGATTTGCAAGATGATAGCATCATCTTGATTAACGAAGACAGCTTTACGGCCGAGATTATTGATGGCCAGCATCGCGTGGCGGGAATCAGTCAGTCTTCTCGCGTTGATGACTTTGTCCTGCCTGCTGCTATTATGTTCGACCTTACGGAGCGAGAAAAAGCCTATATATTCTCTACGATTAACAGCAATCAACAAAAAGTTGATCCCTCGCTTATCTATGACTTGTTTGCTGTGTCAGATGAACGCAGCCCCTTCAAGACGGCTCACACTCTTGCACGCTCATTCAATTTCGACGTGAACTCCCCACTTTCTGGCAGATTGAAGCTCCTTGGTAGAAAGAGCTCAGAATCCGAAACAATCAGTCAGGGAATGTTTGTCGAATACTTACTCCCCCTACTTTCAAGTGATCCACAAAGGGATTTGATAGATAGCAAGAAGGGGATCAAGCCAAATGATGATCCAGGCTGTCCCTTTAGGGCGAACTACATCAATGACGAAGACTCGTTTATCTATAAGGTCTTGTGGAATTACTTCGCTGCCTTTCGCGATGTTTTCCCTGATGAATGGGTCAACCCACGACAGTATATCCTGACTCGTTCAACTGGATTTGGAGCTTTAATGCTGGCGCTGAGGAATCTAGTCGCAGAGGGGGTCGCTCAAAGGAATCTCAGTTATGAATACTTTCGCGATATAGCAGATTATTTGAGTATAAGTCTTCTTAGGCGTGGTGAGAAGCTTACCTCGGTCTATTTCCCCTCTAATCTTCAGCAACAGAGGCGTCTTGCGAGACTGATAGAGGGGAAGTCAGACGACGGGAAGAGCCAATGCTCGCTAGATGCAGTGGCTCTGCTAAGGCAAGCAGCAAAAGACGTTCATGGGTCGGTACTTCTGGTTGCCACATATGATGGCATAACGATCCAGTCAAATGGGAACGTATTTTCCGACGGATCAAATCCACGTGAGTCTGCACGATGGAGAGGTGCATTGTCTGAACTCATTGATTGTGGTTTTTTGCGTCAGACAGATTCGAAAGGCAATGTGTTTTCTATGACTGAGAAAGGATACAGTTTCCTTGAGGGTGCCTAACACACCCCTGGAGTGGACAGGCCATCACCATCTCTAAGCTCCGCCACCCCATAATACGCCTCGCCTGCCACTCAGGGGCAGCTTGGGCGGATCAGCGGTGAGCGCTAAGTTAGCCTAGACTCAAGCAATCGGTGACTTTGATGTAGACCAATGCCGATCGAAATGAAGCTCACCCGGTTCCGCGTGACAACTTTTCGCTCCGTCGAGGATAGCGGCTGGGTCGACGTGGAGGACGTAACCGCCCTAATCGGTACCAACGAGTCGGGCAAGAGCAACCTCCTTCTCCCGCTCTGGAAGCTGAACCCCGCGAAGGACGGAGAGATCCATCCCACGTCCGACTTTCCCCGAAAGCACTTTACGGCCTTCCGTAGTGCAGAGACCAAACCCGTGTTCATCGAGGCTGAATTTGAAGTCCACGGTGCTTTGCGGGCGCTTCTCGCTCGCAAGGCCGGTCTCAGTGAAGAAGTTCTCACGAAGGCCACAGTTCGACGCCGCTTCGATGGCCAGCACGAAGTCGACTTTCCCCTCGTCCCTCAAGTGCAGACAGTTCACGTAGAGGAACTTGCCATCCAATTGCAGGCAGCTGAAAGCGATATCAAATCGCAGGAGCCGATGAAGACGGAACAACAGCTGACTTCGAGCATCCTCGAAGCAATTGGCACTGCTGGAGGTGCTCTACCTGACGCGGATGAGTGCGATCTCGAAGGAGTTGAGCAGGTGCGCACGATCCTATCGAGCCTGGACCTAGAGGGTGCTCCCAAGACCAGCAGCATCGTCCCGCGATTTATGCGACTCCAAGGGCAGATCGACGATCACTACGCGAAGCTGTCTAAGCCCCATCCCCGCGACTCGGTGGAGATCAAGGCATTGATACTCGGTAATCTTCCCAAGTTCGTCTACTACTCAAACTACGGTAACCTCGACTCCGAAATTTACCTCCCGCACGTCATCCAGAACCTTGATCGCGTGGAGGATCTGGGTCAGAAAGAGCGCGCCAAGGCGAGGACCCTTAAGGTGCTCTTTGAGTTCGTTGAACTCCAGCCTAATGAGATACTCAATTTGGGCAAGGATGTCCACGCGCAGGGCCAGCTACCTACGGTGGCACAGGTTGAGCAGTCCGCTGAGATGAAGAAGGAGCGAAGCATTCTGCTCCAGTCAGCTTCTACGCGGCTCACCCAGGAGTTTCGGCGCTGGTGGAAACAAGGCGACTATCGCTTCCGGTTCGAAGCGGACGGAGATCATTTCCGGATTTGGGTTGCAGATGACCGTCGACCTGAGGAGGTTGAGTTAGAAGGCCGTAGCACCGGCCTCCAGTGGTTTCTCAGTTTCTACCTCGTCTTCTTGGTCGAAAGTCAGGACACCCACTCTGACTGCATCCTGCTGCTAGACGAGCCGGGTCTTTCGCTGCACCCCTTGGCTCAGCGCGATCTCTCTGACTTTTTCAAGGGGCTGGCTGAGCGCAATCAGCTGCTCTACACCACACACTCCCCCTTCCTAGTTGACGCGGACCGCCTTGATCGTGCACGGAAAGTCTTCGTCGCACCTGATGGGACGAGCAAAGCAACGTCTGATCTTGGTGCCGATGGTGGCGACCCGACCAAACGTGGTGCGGGATACGCTGTCCATGCCGCATTGGGATTAAGCATTGCCGAAGGGCTGTTGATTGGATGCGAGCCAGTAATTGTCGAGGGACCCTCTGATCAACATCACCTCACCGCGATAAAAAATCTGCTCATTGGGAACGGCTCTTTCAAGCCAGTGCGGGAGATAGTATTTCCCCCCGCTGGAGGGGCTAAGGGTATAAAAGCTGTAGCTAGTATCTTGGGGGGACGCGATGAGGCGCTCCCCTTGGTATTCCTCGACAGCGACGAACAAGGTACCAACTATGCCCAAGCGCTTCGGACGGGCCTCTACACGTCTGATCCGGACAGGGTCCTACAGGTCGGCTCGTTTGTCGAGATCAAAGGGGCCGAGGTCGAGGACTTGGTCCCAGCTGACATCGTCGTAAAGGTTGTCGATCGGATGATCCGTGAGCCTGATAAATCATTCGAGAGCCGTCACGATGCGACAAAGCCCATCGTTCCACAGATAGAGGCATGGGCCAAGGAGGGTGGGGCGACGCTGGAGAAGGGCTGGAAAGTGGAGCTTGCGAAAAGAACGAAGCGTGCGCTCCTTAACGGGGCACCTGTTTCGGAAGCGATGCTCGAAGTCTGGCGACGCTTATTCGAGAGCTTCTAATCAAACCCGGCGAATCACTCGTTGACTGCCCAACAACAGCATTCAGTCGACGGCGTTTACCGTCGAGGCTGCTTATGAGCGTTTTTTCACCACCCATGCTACGCACTCAGAAGCCAGCTCGGATCAATGACAAGGCCCGCCGCTTCCGAGTACACTTCTGAGCAGGATGGACCTGCTCAACCTGCTCAAGCGCACTGAGGGCAAGACGCTGGAGTTCAAGCGTGATCTTTCCTCGCCGGATGGGGCGTTGAAGGCGATCGTGGCCTTCGCCAACACGGCCGGTGGCACGCTGCTGATCGGGGTGGAGGATCGCAGCTGCAACGTGCGCGGCGTGGCTGACCCGCTGGATGTGGAGGAGCGGCTCGCCAACCTGATCAGCGACCGGATCAGCCCTCGGCTGGTGCCGGAGATCGAGATCCTGCCCTGGCGGCAGACGCAGGTGCTGGCCCTGCAGGTGTACCCCAGCCCGAGCCGCCCCCATCACCTGATCCGCGAGGGCCCAGCCGCAGGTGTGTATGTGCGGGTGGGCTCCACCAACCGACTCGCCGATGCGGAGCTGATCGAGGAGCTGCGCCGTTTCTCCCGGGGAGAAGGTTTCGACGAGCAGCCGTTGCCGGAGCTCGACTCGGAAGCCATCGACTTCCGAGCGGCTTCCTAGTCGTTTGCCCCCTTCCGCGAACTCCGCCGCCGCGATCTGGAGACCCTGCGGCTCGTGGGCCACCATCAGGGCAGACGGTGCCGACCGTGGGCGGCATGATCCTCTTCGGCCATGATCGCGAGCGGCACTTTCCCGATGCATGGATCCAGGCCGGGCGCTTCGCTGGCAGCGACAAGAGCCGCATCCTCGATCGGGTCGAGATCCACTCCTTCCCCGTGCAGGCCGTGGAGGAAGCGATTGCGTTCGTGCAGAAGCATTCCTGGCATGGCGCCACCATCGGTGCGGTACGCCGCACCGACCGCTGGAGTCTGCCGCCCGAGGCCGTGCGCGAGGCCCTGATCAATGCGGTGGTCCACACCGACTATTCCCAGCGGGGCGCACCGATCCGGCTGTCGATCTTCGATGACCGGCTGGAGATCGAAAATCCCGGTCTGCTGCCCTTCGGCCTCACGGTGGAGGATCTGCCCCGCGGGGTGTCAAAGCTGCGCAACCGCGTGATCGGCCGCGTCTTCCAGGCGCTGGGGCTGATCGAGCAGTGGGGCAGCGGCGTCCAGCGGATGACGGCCGTGTGCCGAGACGCCGGCCTGCCGCCGCCGAGCTTCGAGGAGATCGCCACTCGCTTTCGCGTCACCATCCCCACTGTCCCCGTGGGCCCCGCGGTGGTGGACGCCACCGAGCAGGCGATCCTCGCCAGCCTGAAGGAAGGCAAGGGGTTGGCCACCCGTGAGATTGCGGCCATCATCGGCCTGTCCGCCCGGGCCACGCGCACGCGGCTGGCCCGTCTGATCAATCGCGGGCTGGTGCGCGAGATCGGCACCAGTGCCAAGGATCCGCAGCGAAAATACTTCCTGGCCGAGGGTGGCCCCCCATGAACCTGACGCCCGAACAGAAGGCCCGCGTCGACATCGATGCCGCTCTGGAGGCCGCGGGCTGGATCCTCCAGAACCGCGACGCCATCAACCTGGCCGCCGGGCCTGGAGTGGCCGTGCGCGAGGCCAAGATGGCCAGTGGCCATGGCTTCGCGGACTACCTGCTGTTCGTGAATGGCAAGGCGGTGGGTGCGATCGAGGCCAAGCCGGCGGGCCACACCCTCAGCGGCGTGGAGCTCCAGTCCGGCAAGTACGCCGCGGGCTTGCCGGCGGGGCTCAATCCCCCCGTGAGACCCCTGCCGTTCGTGTACATGAGCACGGGTGTGGAGACCCGCTTCATCAACGGTCTCGACCCCGACCCCAGGACCCGCGCGATTTCCGCCAACCTGCCCCACATCCATCGGCCGGAAACGTTGGCCGAATGGATCGGGGCAGAAACGCTCGATGCCTGGGTGAAGCGTCTGCACGCGGAAGGGAACGGCCTCTACACCGCAGCCGAGGACACGAAGCCGTCGTCGCTGCGGGGGCGGATCACCACCATGCCGCCCG
>CAZBMT010000117.1:0-6912 GCA_964492645.1 uncultured Cyanobium sp.
TGGTTGAGGCATCGCGGAACTTGATCGCATCAGGGCCGAAGAAGCCCAGGGATTGGGATCCAGACATCGCGGTAGGCATGGGACATCACGTGCGGCCGGAGCGGTGACGGCCAGGAAGATTGACCCGAAAAGCAGGGGAGAAGATGGTTGCGGCTGATCAGAAGCAGCTGATGGGGCTCAGCAGTCCCAGGAAATTCCGCCCTGGACCGCGGTGCCTTGAGGCATTCGTGTTGAGAAGATAGCCAGCCAAAGCGCTACACCTGCTGGGAGATGGGGTAGGCCGATAGGTACGAAAGGCGAATGTCACCGGCCCCATTCCCTGAGATGCATTGCCTCAGGCCAGCAAACAAGTCATTTCTCCTGCGGTGATCAAGCTGGAGAGAAGAGGAATACGTGCTGAGCAGGGATAGATAGTGGTCAGCCTGTAGGTCAACGAGGTTTCAACGGTGGACGTCACCAGGTGTCGGAACCTGCCTGAGTCCAGCGCCATCTGGCCGTGACCATCCAGAATGGCTTGCTGCGTTGCCCGGTCTTCGTATCGTGAGATAGCCATCCCTCTTCAACGCGCAGCTGGCCTTGGCAGAGCCAGTCTCTGCAGGAATCCAATGCATGGAGCTTGCCGCCAGAACGGCATCGATGGATTCGGGCTCCACATCCCAGTTCTCAAAGGACGTGTTGATCACGTCCACTGATGGGTAAGCCCTGCAGCTCGCAATCAGTTCTGCAGGGTATCTGGGCCGGGTGGAGTGATAGGCCTCGGCGGCGAGTGAATACCAACGCCTTTTCTGCTCAGGATCCCTGCCAGAAATCCCTTGAAGTGCCTGCCTCAGGTGGTCATACTCCATGGATCAGGCCGGCGTCCATGGCACCCATCGCAGCAATAACCGTGATCCATGTTGATCAATGATCTCTGCCCCCAGCCGATGATAGAACGCAAGCCCACGGGTGTTTCGGGCATCGGCATTCCAGGCAAGATGGGTGCAGTGATTCTCCGTAGCAATCCTTGCCAGTTGAACCATCAGGGCGGCTCCAGCACCTTGGCTTCTCATCTCGGCATCCACATAGAGATCATCCAACCAGATACTTGGCTGACCGGCGAATGATGAATACCTGAATCCATACAATGCAAAGCCGACAGCATGACCTGAACACTCAGCAAACAAGACATAGGAAAAGGGGATGACGCCGAAGAGCGTCTGGCGAATCTTGTCTTCAGACACCTGCAGAACACCAGAGAAGGCGCCGATGCCCCGGTCGAACTCTGATTTCTTCTGGATGAACGAGAAGATAAGCGCCACATCATCAGGGCTAGCAGATCTGACTTTGATGATCTCGTCGAGGGCAGCACAGGAGGGCATGAAGATGCCGGCGGAGTGGGAGGCTTGGTGGCCATGCATTACTGTGATATCAAGCCGCATTCACAACAGCATAGTGACTCTGAACAAATCCAAACGGATAGGGCTTGGATGACAACAGGCGCAGATCGATGTCCGCCGGTAAGTCCCCAAACAACCTGATTCCCGATCCCAGCAGAACCGGGACCACCGTGATCACAAGGTCGGTGATCAGCCCGGCGCTGAGGAAGGCCTGAATCGTTCGTCCTCCGTCGATGTAGAGATGGTGGTGGCCTGCTTCAGCGGCTCGCCGCAACACATCCATGGGCGCGGCGTTGAGCAAGTGGACGGAATTCGGGACTCCGGCAGGAAGCGTGGTGATGGACGTACTCAGGACATAGACCGGCGTGCTGCCGTAGGGCCATTCGGGAAAGCTGAGCACCTTTTCAAAGGTCCCACGACCCATGACGATCGCATCCACCGACGTCATGAAGTCAGCGTAGCCACAGTCCTCCCCCGCAGGCACGGCGGCGTTCGCAGCCTCAAGCCAATCGATGGCGCCGTCGTGGCGCGCGATGCATCCATCCAGACTGGTGGCGATGAAGACAGAGCGCCTGGACATAGATCTGGTCAACGCCTCGCGCTGCCATGAGGCATACGCCGTCGGATCGGCAAGCTCCCGCTTCCTGCCACCAAAGGATGCATACAGTTCGCGGTGCCTGGCAAGGCCGTAGTCATCGGAGCGCTCTGGGTAGGAGCGAACCCATTGGATCAGATTGTCGAGATTCGCATCCTGCTCCTGGGGGGAGCTGAATTTATCGGGCTCCCAGGGCCTGGAGCGGCAGTGGGCGATGCAGGCCTCGACCCCAGGGTTGAGAAAGATGAGTTCATCGCACTGGTCCAACAGGGGCTCAACAATGTCCGCGTAGCAGCCTTCGATGATCCAGCTTTCCTGCTCGGAGATCCAACGCAGGACGTCATCGATGCTGTCCTGAAGGGGACGTCGTTCTGTTCCACCCTGGAAGGCCACTTGATCCAGTGACAATCGGGCGGCAGGCTGCTGGGCCATCAGGTGCCTGGCCAGGGTGCTCTTGCCAGCCCCGGCGTTGCCGAGAATGATGACTTTCATCGCGTCAGAGAATCACTGGTCATTCCATACCGATCACCATAAGGCTCTGCGAGAACCTGGGAGCACAGAAGCCCGAAGCATCAAGGGATCAGGGAAACGGCTGTGCTGAAAGCATCCAGTTGCGCAGATCGATCATGCTCCGCTGGCTGACATTGATGAGCCCTTCACCAGGTCGATCAAGATCAAAGATCAGCAGAATCACCAGTGAGAAAGCAAGACCGACCAGCACCATCACGGGGCTGCGAGCCGTTCCTGCCACTCCACCGTGGTAGCCCATCGCCACGTGGGCCACCAATGTGATCGTGAGCAGGGCAACGATGTAACCGGCTGGGATCCGACTTCCGAACCGCAGCATCTCCCTCTTGGCTCGTAGGTCAAACAGGTGATTCATGGATTCCACGAACAGGGCCACAACATCACTGGACTTCTGCCCAACAATGGCAGTCTGCTGCCAGAGCAATGATTGCAACACTGTCGCCGAACGTGCTGGCGGAATCTTCGGCACGTCGGCCCACAGAAGCCGTTGATTGGTGTATTCGCGCAGCAACGCTCGGATACTGCCACTCTGGGGCTGGGGGATCAGGGCTGTCTGGAGATAGCTGGTCCGGATGGCATTGGCCTCCTCCACGACAGCCACCTTCCGGTCATGGAAGGCTTCCGAGGCGATGCTGAAGGTGACCGCCAGCAGAAACGCCAGCAGACCAAGGGTGGACGCCACCATCGCCCCGATGGGGGCCTCGACCTCACGGCGCGATCGCGCCTGACGACGGTCCGCCCAGCGATAGCCCATCTCAATGGAAGCCAGCACGGCCCCTAGGGTGATCACGAAGAGCAACCACAACGGCATCGGTCTGGTCTCGAGAGTGCTGAGCCTGGCTGACAAGTGCTAGACACCCACTTTGGCTGGAGTCGAACAGGTGGGCAAGCGAGAGGCGGCCTGACCATCTGCCGTCGGCCACCAGTCCGCAGAAAGATCAGGCCAGGGCCCTCAGCCCTCGTTGAAGAACGGATCCGGAAGCGACGGGTGTCTCAACTTGGCGGCGGCACCGGCGCCGACGACGGGGAGGCCCTTCGGATCGAGCAGACCCAACTGCACCAGAACACTGGCCTGGTCCCAATGGATGTGTTCATAGGCGACCTTGTCGGCTTCGAATCCAACGATCACGACAAACACGGCCTCGACACTGCGACCGGTCGGTTCAACCCCGGGCAGGATATTGTCCATCCTAATGGTATGCGTGAATGAGATGATCAGTTCATCCACGAGTCGTTCTTCGCCATAGGTTCGCGACACCGTTTCAAAAACAACATCGGGCGGAAAGAACTGACCGATCAGCCGCTTGGCATAGAACCTGCGAACACCCTGCGGACCCTGCCCGCCCACCATGGTGGGTACATTCACGAGATGGGGGTTGGGCGACATGGTCGCCAATGTCTCTTCGAGGTCGCCAGCCAGTTCGGCCTGCAGATGCGCGTTGAAGATCGCATCCAGTTTCGCGTGACAATCCTGCGTGGTCATCGTGTCTTCTGTCGCGAGCTGAAGTGCGTCAACCGCTTGATCGCCACCGACGCCGCGGACAGCAACCGCATCACTTTACTCATCGTTCAAGGCGGATGTCCGCTGGAAGGCGTAGCCACGCCAGCGACGCCATCACCATCACGACCGAACAAGCCTGTTCAAGCTGTCGCCGGCCAGAGACAGGCCAACCAGAAAAATCACCCAGGCCATCGCCCCGTTCGTATGACGGGACAGAAGCGACTCCAGTTTCTTCAAGACAGGAGCAACATCATCATGCAGGAACAGCCGCGCCAGCAGCAGCAGTAACGCTGGTGTGATCATCACCAGGCAATAACCGGCAGCACCACACTGCGTCCCAGCAGTGACAACTCCGAGGCGGTCAAAAGGCCGATCGCAGCCAAATACGGGATCATGGAAGCGGCCTCGATGACGGCCGCCGTCAACGCAAAGACGATGACCGCTCCGACGGGGGCTGACGGATCGGTCGCATACCCCCGCATCCGCACGAAGAGGCTCGGCCCGGTGCGGGCCTGCTTTGCGGCTCGGCGAGCGGCGCGGCGCTCCTTGCCCGCCTTCGTCCAGGGCTCCATGCGTGCACCGAGCGCCATCAGTCCGATGCCGGCGCCCAGCTGGGCGATCCTCAGCGGTTGTGAGTCTTCCGCCCCCCCTGCAACACATCGAGCAGCATCTAGGCCCCAAAAAGCAACGCCATCCCCAACAGCAGATAGAACGCGGCCACGGTGCCCAGGAACAACACAATCCTCCCCGGGCGCGGGCGGCCGGGGACCAACATCAGCCACAGGGGGATCAGCAACGTGCCGAAGCTCGTGCTGTCGATCAGCGCCAGGGCCACAAGGGGGGCGAGCAATTCGATGGTCATCGATGGCAGGCGCGGCTTCCATCGGACTCCTTCCAGTCCAGTGTCCTTCCCCTTCCGGTTGAGCCATGCGTTGGGCGACACACCACCCGGCCTGGCCCATGCTGTTGTCGGCCGCCTTCGCCGTGGAGGCCGTCCAGGCGCGGCCGACAACCACCCTCGGCGCGGGAGTCCTGCGCCAGGCACCCGCCCTGGGAGCGGTCGCCGTCGTACCCGATCTCCCGGCCAGCGATCTTGAGGGTCGCGCCGCACTGGCGGCCAACCTGATAAACCAGGGCAACCAGCTCAGTGATCAGGGCCGCCACGGGGAGGCCCTGGCAGCCACCGAGGAGGGGGTGGCCATGTTTCGGGCCCTGGCCGACACGGGGCCTTCCTTTCGCGCCCAACTGGCCTGGTCTTTGCACAGCCTGGCGCGCCGCCACCTGGCCCTCGACCGTCCCGGCGACCCCCTCGTCCCGGCCCAGGAGTCGGTGGCGATCCTCCGAGAGGAAGCCCAGGCCAACCCGCTGTACCAGAGGGAGTGGGCCTCCTCCATCCACACCCTCAGCCGGGTGCGCGCTGGCCTGAACCAAACCCGGGAGGCCCTGGCCCTCTCCCGCGAAGAGGTGAACATCTGGCGCCCGCTGGTGAGGACGGAGCCCCTCCACCGCACTCGCCTGGCTGATGCCCTGAGCCACCAGTCCGATCTGCTGCTCAGCGATGGGCAACGGCAGGAGGCCCTGGCTCCCGCCATGGAAGCGGAGCAGATCCTTCGCGAGCTGGCGAAGGGCAAGACGGAACTGCGGGGGGAACACGCCAACGCCCTGCTCCAGGTGGGGACGGTGCGCAGAGAACTGGGTCAGGGGCCCCAGTCCCTGGCCCCGAACCAGGAGGCTGTGGCCCTGCTGCGGGAGCTGGCGGCCACCGATAAAAGCCACCGCGGCAATCTCGGCCGCGCCCTGATGGGCCTGGGGTTGAGCTATGGGGCCATGGGGCGCCTGGAGGAGTCGCTCGCCATCTCCCAGGAAGCGGCGGCGATGGCGCGGGAGGTGGCCCAGATGAACCCCCAGTACCGCCTGGATCTGGCCGTTGCGCTCAACAACCTCGGCCTGGCCTACGGGGATGCGGGCCGCCGTCAGGAGGCGTTGGCCCCAACGCAAGAAGCGGTCAGCCTCTATCGCGAGCTGGTCAAAGAGCAGCCGGCGCAACGCGCCGACCTTTCCAACAGCCTCAGCAACCTGGGCAAGGCCCATGGCGAACTGGGTCAGCTGCGTGAGGCCCTGCCACCCCTGGTGGAAACCGTGGGACTCCTGCGGGCGCTGGCGAAGGACAGCCCGGCCCATCGTGGCGATCTGGCCCGGGCGTTGAACAACCTGGGCTATCTGCGGTTGGTGATGGGGCAGAAGGATCAGGCACGGGCCCTGCTGGAGGAATCCCTGGCGTTGGTGCGCCCCCTTGCGGCCAGCAACCCTTACTACCAAGGGGATCTGCGGCGCACCATCGCCAATCTGGAACAACTGAAGCGCTAGGGAAACTCTGGGCAACGCCTGGGTGAGCGATGGGTTGCGAGTGCCCTATGCAGCGCGTGTCTGTGCGCGTCGGCATCCAGCTTGGCGTCGATCGCGCGCAGTCCATTGATGTACGCCATCGGCAGGCTGTGCTCAACGGCGCCTGCGATCACACGGGCTTTGTACCACGTGAATGGCAGGATGTCTTCATCGATGTGGGTTGCGACGTAGGCCGTTGCTGTGAGCAGGCCCGTCTTGCATTCGACCAGGACGACCTTCTCCTCATAGCCGAAGCCGAGTCCTTCGGCACGGTCCAGATGCTGCTTCTCATGGGCCGGAATCTCGTACAGAACGCCATGGACAACGGAGCCTGGCTCTGCAGCGACGATGTCACACTTGCCTGATGCGTCCTTCGCGACCTTGTGCCACCGGAGCGCATGACCATGCGACGTTGCGATGCCGACAAGCTGCGCCCCAGGAACACGCTGGCGTAATCGTGGGGAGAGCATGTTGGAACCGTAGGCGAAGTTGAGGGAAGCCAAGGCAATGGGTTATCTTAAGGCTAA
>CAZBMT010000118.1:0-6901 GCA_964492645.1 uncultured Cyanobium sp.
GGGTTTCCGGAAAGATCTCGATCGATCGCCCGTTCTCCGACACCTCGATCGTGGCGGGAATCGTTTCCAGGCAGCGGGTTCTCTTGAGCATGCCGCCCTCACTCATCCGGCACAGCTTCACCTGCTTCGGATCGATCTTGCTGTCGAAATGGCTGGGAACGCTGATGCTCAACTTGAGGATCGCCGTCTTGCGATCCTTCGGCCGCAGCATCAGGTAGTACTCCGCCCGCTGCATGCGGGTGGTGTCGGTGGTGAAGAAGTAGAGCTTGCGGTAGTCCCTGTTGTTCTCCCAGCGGAACTCCATCAGGCCGGGCGTGCCCTGGGCCAGGGAGGGGCTGGGGGCGAGCGGGGTGAGCAGGGTGGCGCCGGCGACCGCCAGGGCTCCGAGTCCGGCGGTGCCCAGACGGCCGATCCGGGCCAGGGGATGGGACCGCTCACGCGGGAAGGAAGGCATGGCTGGGAGGAACTTCTTGCTGAAAGTCTCAACACGCCCGTGCGTCTGCCGCGCCTTCAGTGGTCGGCGGGGGAGCTGGCTGGAGCCGGCGGCTGGGCCGCATCGGCCCGGTCGGGCCTCAGCCGCGCCGCCTCCCGCAGATACGGGTGCACCTCCTCCCGGCCGGCCTCCAGCCAGGCGTGGGCCAGGAGTCGGATGCAGCGGGGCAGGTCGCCCGCCACCGCCATCTGCTGACAGTCCAGCAGGGCCACCCGCCCCCAGTCGGCCCTGCGGCGGGCGATGGCGGCCGGGAAGCAGGCATCCAGATCGGCGGTGACCGAGAAGGTCACCGAGAGCACCCGCTCCCCCGCCAGGTCGTTGCGCCGCAGCAACTCCTCGATCAGTTCCGCCACGGCCTCGGCGATCGCTTCGCCGGTGTTGGCGCTGGCGGTGGTGGCACCCCGCAGGGCCCTCAGCTCGAGACCAGGCTTCATGACGTCAGGGGCGATGGAGCCAGAGGGGCTGGCCGCTCCAGGCCAGTTCCAGGCTCAGGGACTGGGAGAGCTGCAGCAGCAGTGTGCTGCCCGGCAGCAGACCGAGCAGCTTCCTGGGCGGTTTGCCGAAGCTGACCGTCCGGGCCTTCTCCGGATCCAGCCCCGCCAGCTCCGCCGCCAGACGGCGGGCGCTCTCCTCGTCCCCCAGGGCATCGACCAACCCGAGCTTCAGGGCCTGGGCGCCGCTGAACACCCGCCCGTCGGCGAAGGAGCGCACCGCCTCTTCCTCCAGACCCCGGCCGGCGGCGACGGCGGCCACGAACTGGCCATAGCTGGCGTCGATCAGCTCCTGCAGCAGCTGCCGTTCCGCTTCGGAGAGGGCGCGGTCGGGGGAGAGGATGTCCTTGTAGAGGCCGCTCTTGACGGTCTCGAAGCGGATGCCGATCCGCTTCAGCAGCCGCGACAGATCGTTGCCGCGCAGAATGACGCCGATGGAGCCCGTGATGGTGCCGGGGTTGGCGACGATCTTCTCGGCCGCCACCCCCACGTAGACGCCGCCGGAGGCTGAGATGTTGCCGAAGCTGGCCACCACGCGGCAGCCCTTCTCCCGCAGACGGCCCAGGGCCGCATGGATCTCCTGGCTGTCGCCGACCGTGCCGCCGGGACTGTCGATGCGCAGCAGCAGGGCGGGGCATTCCCGCTGCCGTACCTGCTCGATGGCCTTCAGCACCCGGACACGGGTGCCCCCGGCGATCGGCCCCTCGATGGCGATGCGCGCCAGGGTTCGTCGGGACTTGCGGCACCAGGGCCAGGGCATTGTGGAGATGCGCGGTGGCTGGATCTTAAAAAGAAGGCCAGGACCGGCCTGCTCGCCGCCCTCCGCTCCTCCACCGCCACCCCAGGACGCACGCCCCATGCCCCGGACCCTGCGCTGGGTGTTGATGCTCCTGCCCTTCGCCCTCTGGGGCACGGCGATGGCGGCGATGAAGCCGCTGCTGGGTGGGGCGTCGCCGGCGATGCTCGCGAGCCTGCGGCTACTGCCCGCCGGCGTGGTGCTGCTGCTGGCGGCCCGCCTGCTGGGGCGTTCCTGGCGGGTCGATCCGCTCGACCGGCCCTGGCTGCTGCTGTTCGCCGCCGTCGACGGCAGCCTGTTCCAGGGGCTCCTGGCCCGGGGGCTGGGCCAGACCGGGGCGGGTCTGGGTTCGGTCCTGATCGACTCCCAGCCCCTGCTGGTCGCCCTGCTGGCCCGCACCCTGTTCGGCGAGGCGATCAACCCTGTGGGCTGGCTGGGCCTGCTGATCGGCCTGCTGGGCATCCTCTGCCTGGGCCTCCCCGGGGAGGTGCTGCGCCACTGGTGGCTCCAGGGGCCGCCGGCCCTGCAGGGGCAGGCCTGGAGCCACGGCGAGGCCTGGATGCTGGCGGCGGCGGCGGCGATGGCGCTGGGCACCGTGCTCTGCCGCTACGCCACCCGGCGCAGTGATCCGGTCGCCGTCACCGGCTGGCACATGCTCCTGGGCGGTGGGCCCCTGGTGCTGGTGGCCGGTGGTGAGGCGCTGCTGTGGCCGGAAACGGTGACCTTCTGGCCCCACTGGAGCCCGGCCGAGTGGGGCCTGATGGCCTACGCGGCCCTGCTGGGCAGTGCCCTGGCCTATGGCCTCTTCTTCTGGTTCGCCAGCCGCGGTGACCTCACCGGCTTCACCGCCCTCACCTTCCTGACGCCGGTGTTCGCGGTGCTGTGCGGGGTGCTGCTGCTGGACGAGCGGCTGGGCCCGCTGCAGTGGCTGGGGGCGGCCCTGGCCCTGCTCTCGGTGCTGCTGATCAACCAGCGCGACCGGATCTGGCAGGTGGGCGGACGGACGGAGCCGGTGCCGCCATGACCCGCACGGTTCTGTTCGTGCACCAGAACTTCCCCGGCCAGTACCGGCACCTGGCGCCGGCTCTGCAGGCCCGGGGAGACCGGGTGGTGGCCATCGGCGGCCCCACCAGCCAGCCCCTGCCGGGTATCCCCCTGCACCGCTACGACCCCCTGCCGCCCGGCGGGGTGCCGCCCTGCCACCCCTGGGCGGCCGATTTCCAGACCAAGATCCTGCGGGCCGAGGCGGTGGCCCGTTGCCTGGAGTCGCTGCTGAAGGACGGCCTGCGGCCCGATCTGGTGATCGGCCATCCTGGCTGGGGGGAGCTGCTGGTGGTCAAGGACCTGCTGCCGGCCGTGCCGGTCCTGCACCAGGTGGAGTTCATCTATCAGCTCCAAGGCGGCGATGTGGGATTCGACCCGGAGTTCGCCGATGCCGACTGGCGTGCCCGCTCCCGCCTGCGCCTGCGGCGGGCTCCCCAGCTGCTGGCCCTCGAGGACCTGGACTGGGGGCTGGCCCCCACCCCCTGGCAGGCCAGCACCGTGCCGGCCCCGTACCGCCAGCGGCTGAGCGTGATCCATGAGGGCATCGACACGGCGGCGATCGCCCCGCAGGGCCCCGCCCGCCTGCAGCTTCAGCGCGCCGGCCTGAGCTTCGCCCCCGGCGATGAGGTGGTGAGCTTCGTAGCCCGCAATCTCGAGCCTTGCCGGGGCTTCCACACCTTCATGCGCATGCTGCCCCGGCTGCAGCAGCTCAGGCCCGGGGCCCAGGTGGTGATCGTGGGCGGCGATGGGGTGAGCTACGGCGTCGCGCCCCCCGGCGGCGGCAGCTGGAAGCAGGCGATGCTGCGGGAGCTGGGCGATGCTCTCGATCGGCGCCGGGTCCATTTCGTCGGCCGCGTGCCCCACCCGGTGCTGCACGAGCTGTTCCGGGTCACGGCCTGCCACGTCTATCTCACCGTTCCCTTCGTGCTCAGCTGGAGCCTGCTGGAGGCGATGAGCTGCGGTGCGCTGGTGATCGGCTCGGCCACGGCCCCGGTACAGGACGTGATCGAGGAGGGCCGCAACGGTCTGCTGGTGGATTTCTTCGATCACCGGGCCCTGGCCGAGCGGCTGGCGGCGGTGCTGGCCGACCCCGCGGGCCACGCCCGGCTGCGGCGCGAGGCCCGGCGGACGGTGGTGGAACGGTTCGATCTGACCCGGGTCTGTCTGCCCCGGCAGCTGGAGCTCGTGGATCGGTTGATGGCCGGAGCGGCGACACAGGGTGGAACGGCTGGGGAGCGATAGGTTCCCTCCGATTCGCCCAGCCGGTTTGCCCGCCCTGCCCCGCCGCCAGCGCCGCCGGTTGCTGCTCCTCACCCTGGTCCTGGGTCTGGCCCTGTTCGCCTGGCAGCTGGGCAGCACCGGACTCGTGGATGAGACGCCGCCCCTGTTCGCGGCCTCGGCGCGGGCGATGGCGGAGACGGGCGACTGGCTGATCCCCCGGGTCAACGGCCTGCCCCGCTACGACAAGCCGCCGCTGGTCTACTGGCTGATGGGGCTCGTCTACGCCCTGCCCGGCCAGGAGCAGTGGAATCCCCTGGGCACCTGGGCCGCCAGCTTCCCCTCGGCCCTGGCCGCCATCGGCGTGATGCTCGCCCTGGCGGACACCCTGCTGCGCTGGCCCCAGCCACCGTTCCAGGCCGCCCCTGCCCGCACTGCCGCCCCCGCTGCCTCCTCCCCACGGGAGCAGGAGCGCCCGGGCCTGACGGCCCTCACCGCCGCCCTCGCCTTCGGCCTGTCGCCCCTGGCGCTCGCCTGGGGGCGCACGGCGGTGAGCGATTCCCTGTTCAGCGGCCTGGTGGCCCTGGCGCTGCTGCTCTGCTGGCAGGCCTATGCCGACCCCGCCCGGCGCTGGTGGCTGCCGTGGCCCGTGCTCGGGCTGGCCGTGCTGGCCAAGGGGCCGGTGGCGGTGGTGCTCCTGGGCCTCACCCTGCTGCTGTTCGGCTGGCTCCAGGCCGACATCGCCGGGCTGTGGCGGCGGCTGCGGCCGCTGCGGGGCCTGGCGCTCACCGCCCTGGTGGCCGCCCCCTGGTACCTGCTGGCCCTGCACAGCGAGGGCCGGCCCTTCTGGGACAGCTTCTTCGGCTACCACAACCTCCAGCGCTTCACCGAGGTGGTGAACCGCCACCTGCAGCCGTGGTGGTTCTTCGTGCCGGTGATGCTGGTGGCCAGCCTGCCCGTCTCGCCGCTGCTGCTCGTCGGCCTGGCCCGGGCGATCGGCCCGCTGCGCCACCACTGGTGTCCCACCTGGCCCCAGCCCCCCGCCGCTTCCCTGGCCCGCTTCGCCGCCTGCTGGCTGCTGGCGGTGCTGTTGTTCTTCACCGCCGCTGCCACCAAGCTGCCGAGCTACTGGCTGCCGGCCACCCCCGCCGCCGCCCTGCTGATCGCCCTGGCGGCCCAGACGGGCTGGGCCAGCAAAGGCGTGGAGAGTGGCGGCCGGCCCTGGGAGCGCTGGGCGTGGGGCCTCAGCCTGCTGCTGGTGAGCGGGCTGGGCCTGGTGTTCCTGGCGGCTCCCCTGTGGGTGCCCCTGATCCGGGATCCGGAGATGCCGACACTGGCGGCGGAGCTGCGGGGAAGTTCCCTGGTGGCCGTGGTGGCCGCCTGCTGGTTGCTTGCGGCCCTGCTGGGCTGGATCACCCGGGGTCGCCGCCCACCCCTGCGCCTGCTGGCCCTGCAGTTGCCCCTGGTGCTGTTCGTGCCCGCGGCCCTGGTGCCGCTCTGGACCGTGGGCGATCGCCTCCGGGGTGAGCCCGTGCGCCGCATGGCGGCGGCCCTGCAGCGCGAGGGCCGTCCGGGGGAACCGGTGGCGATGGTGGGCGTGCTCAAGCCCTCCCTGCACTACTACAGCCGGCGGGTGGTGATCTACGAGGGCATCGGCGTGGAGGGTCCCCTCAACCTGGCGGACCGGCTGCGCCGGGAGCGCCGGGCGGGCCAGCGGCCCAGCACGCCGCAGGAGCTGCCCACCGTGCTGGTGGTGATCGATCAGACCACCGCCCGGGCCCCCTTCTGGCGCCATCTCGGCGCCAGGGAACTCGAGCGCGCCGGTGTCTACCGGCTGTGGCGCCTGGATCGCCGCCGCCTGGAGGACGCCGTGGCCATGCTGCGCCTCAAGGGGTTCTCCCCCGACTGGCAGGACCCCCGGCCGGAGCGTTACTGAGCCGCCGGCAGGTGGATGTGGAAACGGCTCCCCACCGCGATCTCGCTGTCGACGTCGATGGAGCCCCCCATCGCCTCCACCAGCAGCTTGACCACCGACAGGCCGAGGCCCGAGCCCCGTTCGTGCTCGATGGCGTTGCGGCCGCGGTGAAAGCGATCGAACACCTTGGGGATGTCCTCCGGGGTGATGCCGATCCCCTGGTCCCGGACGGTGATGCACAGTGCGGCATCGGTCCTGGAGAGTTCGAGGCTGATCGGCCGACCCGGCGGGGAGTACTTGTCGGCGTTCTCGATCAGGTTGAGCAGCACCTGCTGGAGGCGATCGGTCTCGGCCACCGCCAGGATCGGCCCCTCGGCCGCCTCTTCGGGAAGGGTGAGCAGCAGCGGGCGTGACAACTGGTTGCGGGCGAGGTCGCAGGCGGTGGTGAGCACCTCATCCACCGCCACGGGGCTCAGCACCATCTGCAGCTGGCCGGACTCACTGCGGGAGAGATCCAGCAGGTCGTTGAGCATGCGGGTGATGCGGTGGGTCTCGGCCTCGGTGGTGGCGAGGGCACGCATCTGCTCCGGATCCAGGTTCTGGCCGCGGCGCTGCAGGCGGCGCAGGTAGCCGCCGATGATCATCAAGGGGTTGCGCAGCTCATGGGAGACGAGCCCCACGAACTGCCGCTGCTGGCTCCAGGCCAGGGCCAGCCGGTCGAGCAGGCCATTGAAGGACCGGGCCAGCTCCTCCACCTCCAGGGGGGCCTGCTCGAGCTTGAGGTGACTGCTGGCCAGGCTTTCGGAGGTCACGTCGGCCGCCAGGCGATGGAGATCCCGCAGCGGCTGGAGCAGGCGACGGGTGAGCACGGAGATCGCCACCAGGGTGAGCACCAGGGTCAGGATCCATACCCCGGCCAGGCCCAGCAGCCTGCCGCGCAGGCT
>CAZBMT010000119.1:0-6887 GCA_964492645.1 uncultured Cyanobium sp.
CCGCCCCAGTTCAACTTCGGCGCCTCCGGCCTGCTGCAGCAGCAGATCCAGCAGGGGGCGCCGGCGGATGTGTTCCTCTCCGCCGGCGTCCGGCCGATGGACACCCTGGAGCGGGCGGGCCTGCTGCTGGCCGGCAGCCGCCGGGATGTGCTGGGCAACCGGCTGGTGCTGGTGGTGCCGGCCCGGGCGCCGCGGCGCCCCCTCACCATCGCCGGACTGGCGGGCCCCGGGGTGGGGCGCCTCGCCATCGGTGACGGCACCGTGCCGGCCGGCGACTACGCCCGCCAGGTGCTGGCCCATTTCGGCCTCACCGCGGCCGTGGCCCCGAAGCTGGTGCCCCTGGGGTCGGTGCGGGCCGTGGCCCGGGCGGTGGCCGACGGCAACGTGGATGCCGGCTTCGTCTACCGCAGCGATGCGGTGCAGCTGGGGGGCCTGCGGGTGGTGGCCACAGCCCCGCCCTCCAGCCATGCCCCGATCCGCTACAGCGGCGCGGTGCTGCGCCGCAGCCGCCAGCCCCGGCTGGCCCTGGCCTATCTGGGCTCCCTGGGAACCCCCGCCGCCCAGGCCCGGTTCCGACAGGACGGTTTCGAGCCCCTGCCCCAGCGGGCCCCCTGATGGAGGCCGGCCCCGGCCTGTCGCCCCTGGTGCTGTCGCTGCGCAGCGCCACCCTGGCGGTGCTGCTGGTGGTTCCGGTCGCGTTCCTCGCCGCCGATCGGGTGCGGCGCTGGCGGGGGGCGCGGCGGGCCACGGCCGATCTGCTGCTGCTCTCGCCCCTGGTGCTGCCGCCCACGGTGCTGGGGTTCGTGCTGCTGCAGCTGCTGGGCCGCTATGGCCCCCTGGGGGAACCCCTGGCGCGGTTGGGGCTGGAGCTGGTGTTCCGCTGGCCCGCCACGGTGCTGAGCGCGGCGGTGGTGGCCTTCCCGCTGATGTACCGCACCTTGCTGGCCTCGCTGGAGCAGCTGGATCCCGGCCTGGAGGGGGTGGCCCGCAGCCTGGGGGCGGGACCCTGGCGGGTGTGGCGGTGGATCACCCTGCCCCTGGTGCTGCCGGGGCTGGGGGCGGGCCTGAGCCTGAGCTATGCCCGGGCCCTGGGGGAGTTCGGCACCACCCTGATGCTGGCGGGCAACATCCCCGGCCAGACCCAGACCCTGCCCCTGGCGATCTACGCGGCCGTCGATGCCGGCGACCTGGCCCGGGCCTGGGCATGGACCGGCCAGGTGCTGCTGCTGAACGGGCTCTGCCTGGGGCTGGTGCAGCTGTTCCTCAGCCGCGCCCGTCGGCCATGGCGCGCGACAGTCCCTCCGGCGGATTCCGCCCGGACCCCTGGGGACGTCCCCGCCGCGACCTCCGCGGCCCCCACGACCCTGACGTCCCCGCGTCCCCCCACCCTCTTCCGCCTCCGCTTCGATCTCCACCAGGGCCATGGGGACTTCCGCTTCGCTCTGGCCCTCGACACCGGCTGCCGCCGCCTGGCGATCCTGGGACCCTCCGGGGCCGGTAAGAGCCTGCTGCTGCGGCTCCTGGCCGGGCTGGAGCGCCCGCGCGGCGGCCGGATCGAACTGAACGACCGGGTGCTGTTCGATGCCGGCCGGCGCCTCGATCTGCCGCCGGAGCGACGCCGCATCGCCGTGATGCTCCAGCACGATGCCCTCTTCCCGCACCTGAACGTGGCCGCCAACGTGGGCTTCGGCCTGGCCCACCTGCCGCCGGCCGAGCGCCACGCCCGGGTGGCCGCCCAGCTGGCGGCGGTGGGGCTGCAGGCGCAGGCGCGGCTGTTCCCGGGCCAGCTCTCGGGCGGTCAGCAACAGCGTGCGGCCCTGGCCCGGGCCCTGGTGACGGAACCGGAGCTGCTGCTGCTGGATGAGCCCCTCTCCTCCCAGGACGCCCACCGCCGCCGCCAGCTGCAGCAGCTGATGGAGGACCTGCTCGACCGCTCCGGCATCCCCACCCTGCTGGTGACCCACGACATGGAGGAGGCCTACCGGCTGAGCGAGGAGCTGCTGGTGATCGACGGGGGGGCGCTGCTGCGCCATGGTTCCCGCCGGGAGGTCTTCGAGCGGCCCGGGGCGGTGACGGTGGCGCGGCTCACGGGCTGCAAGAACATCGCGGCCGTGCAGCGGCTTGGGCCCACCCGGCTGAGGGCCCCGGCCTGGGGCCTCGACCTGGAGCTGCCGGATCCCCCGGAGGCGACGGTGACCCACGTGGGACTTCGGGCCAACCACCTGGAGCTGGCCGCCGCTCCCGCGCCCGGGGCGGCCCACCACTGGCCCTGCCGGGTGGTGCGGGTGAGCGAGGGGCCGCTGCACGTCACCGTCTTCGTGGTGACGGGGGCGGGCCGCCCGGGGGCCGGGGCCGTGGAGCCGATCCTGGTGGAACTGCGCCGGCGGGCCTGGGAGGCCCTGGGCCCGGATGCGGCCGCCGGCCCCCTGGTGCTCTCCCTGCCCGCGGGCTGCCTGCTGCTGCTGCGCTGAGCGCCATGCTGGGGGGAACGCTCGCAGCGCCCGCCCCGGCATGAGTCAGCCCGGCCTCTCCCATCTCAATGCCGCCGGCCAGGTGCACATGGTGGAGGTGGGCGACCGGCCCGCCAGCGACCGCCGCGCCGTGGCCGAGGGCTGCATCACCATGGCGCCCGAGGTGCTGGCCCTAGTGCTGGAGGGCCGGGCGGCCAAGGGGGACGTGCTGGCGGTGGCCCGGGTGGCCGCGATCCAGGGCGCCAAGCGCACCTGGGAGCTGATTCCCCTGTGCCATCCGATCGCCCTCACCGGCCTGGAGGTGCGGATCGAGCCGATGGCCGACGGCAGCGGCCTGCGGCTGGAGGCCAGCGCCCGCACCACCGGCGCCACCGGCGTGGAGATGGAGGCCCTGACGGCGGTGCAGGTGGGCCTGCTCACCCTCTACGACATGGTCAAGTCGGCCGACCCGGCCATGACCATCGGCCCGGTGCGGCTGCTGCGCAAGGAGGGGGGGCGCCAGGGCCCCTGGCAGCACCCCGACGTCCAAGGACGGGCCGGAGCGAGCGATGGCTGAGCCGTTCCCCCGCGAAGGCCTGCCCCTGGAGGAGGCACGGCGCCGGGTGCTGGCGGCGATCACCCCGCTGACGGGCCGTGTGACGCTGCCGCTGGCGCGCTGCCTGGGCCGGGTGAGTGCCGAGCCGGTGCGGGCCGCCGAAGCCGTGCCGGGGTTCCGGGCCTCGATCATGGATGGTTATGCGATTGCCGATGGGGAGGCTCCCGGCCCTGGTCGCCACTGGCGCCTGGTGGGCCGCTCCGCCCCCGGTGCGCCCTACGGCGCGGTGCTGGGCGAGGGGGAGGCGATCCGGATTCTCACCGGGGCGCCCCTGCCCGAGGGGGGCCGGCGGGTGCTGCCCCAGGAGCTGGTGACGCCGGCGTCCGACGGCGAGAGCCTCCTGCTGAGCGGTGAGGTGGGCCCCAACCCCTGGATCCGGGCCCCCGAGGAGGAGGCCGCCGCCGGCGACGAACTACTGCCGGCCGGCGTGCGCCTGGGCGCCGCCGCCCTGGGGCGGCTGGCCAGCTGCGGTGTGGCGGAGCTGGCGGTGTGCGTCCAGCCGCGGGTGGGGCTGCTGATCAGCGGCGATGAGCTGGTGGCGGCCGGCGCGGCCCGGGGGGCCGGGCAGATCTGGGAGAGCAATGGCACCCTGCTGCGGGCCCTGCTGCAGCGGCTGGGCTACCCCGTCGGCGAGCAGCGGGTGGTGGCTGATGATCCGGCCGCCCTGCGCCGGGCCCTGCGGGAGCTGGCCGACGGCTGCGACGTGGTGGTGAGCACCGGCGGGGTGTCGGCCGGCGACAGCGACTGGATCCGGCCCCTGCTGGCCGAGCTGGGGGAGGTGGGCTTCTGGAAGCTGTTCCTCAAGCCCGGCCGGCCCTTCGCCTTCGGCCGCCTCGGCGAGCGGCCCTTCTTCGGTCTGCCCGGCAATCCGGTGGCCGCGGCGGTCACGGCCCTGCAGCTGCTGTGGCCGGCCCTGCAACGGCTGGAGGGGGGTGAGGTGGTGCCGCTGCCGCGGCTGAAGGTGCGCCTGGCCTCGGCCCTCAAACGGGGCGCCGGCCGGCCCGAGCTGGCCCGGGCCCGGCTGGCGGTGGCCGGCGACGGCGCCCTGCTGGCCCAGGTGGAGGGCAGCCAGGCCTCCTCCCGCATCGGTTCGCTGCAGGGGGCCGACCTGCTGCTGGAGATCCCCGCCGAGGCCGGGACCCTGGAGGCAGGAACGGAGCTCTGGGCCCAGCTGCTGCGGCTGCCGCTGCTCTGAGGTCGCGCCTGCCGTGAGGCCGCCACGGCGTCAGTCGTTGCTGGCGTGCGTCGTCCCGGGGGCGGTGATCGGCGCCGGGATCGGGGCCGGGAGGCCGTCGATGCTGCGGCGGTTCTTGCGCTGCCAGTAGCGCTCGAGACCCCCGTTCCCCTTGCGGCGCGCCCAGCTGTCGAGCTCGGTGCGGTCGCCGGCGTAGCTGTAGCGGGGCACCGCCATGCCGCAGGAGGTCTGGACCCGTTCGATGGCCAGATCGAAGATCTGGCGGGCACCGGCCAGGGGCTCGAAGTGGCTGAACAGGGCCTCCCAACCGTCCTCACCCCGCTGGATGGTGCGGGCGGTGCCGTAGAGCCTCAGGATCTGGGGCGGGCCCTCGAAGGCGCAGAACATCAGGGTCATGCGCGGGCACACCTGCACGTGGGCGGCAGTCTCGTTGCCGCTGCCGGTGAGGTTGAGCCAGATCACGCGGTGCGCGTCGAGCACCCGCAGCGCATCGCGCCCCTTGGGGGACACGTTCACCGTGCTGTCGGCGGTGGCGGTGCCGACGAAGAACAGCTTCTGGGCGGCGATGAAGCTGATCTGGTCGGCCGTGAGGGCATCGCTGGACTGGCCCATGGGAGGGGGTGCGAAGGGAGGCGAGTAGAGGGATTCACAGCGGCGTGTTGCCGGCCACCCAGGTGCCGCCACCAGCGCTCCACTCCCGTTTCCAGAAGGGGGCGTGGTGCTTGAGATCCTCCAGCAGCTCCTGGACGCAGCGCAGGGCGGGACCGCGGCGGTCGGCCCGGACGGCCACCAGCACGATGGCCTCCCCGGGCCGCAGCCGCCCCACCCGGTGCGCCACCAGCACAGCGCCCGCACCGTGGCGTGCGGCGCCGGCCTCGGCCAGGGCCCGCAGCTGGCTCTCGGTCATGCCGGGGTAGTGCTCGAGTTCGAGAGCCTCGAGGGGCTCGCCGGCGGCGGTGGTGGGGCGGACGCGGCCGATGAAATGGCTTTCGGCGGCTGCGCCAGCGGCGTCGGGCCCGCCGGCCGCCAGGCTCCGCTGCCAGGCCGCCAGCCGCTCCAGCGGCTGGAAGGGGGCCTCCAGCAGCTGCACCTCGATCGGGGGGGCCGGGCGCAGGGGACTGGTGCTGGACATCGATCAGCCTCCGGTGACCGGGGGCAGGAAAGCCACCTCGTCGCCGGGGGACAGGGGGCTGTCGGGGGCGGCGAAGGCCTGGTTGACGGCCACGCGGACGGTGGGTGGGATCTCGCCGGAACCAGTGGCAGGGCCGTTCTCCAGGCCCAACCGCTTCCAGAGATCGGCGGGACTGGTGGGCCTGGCCTCCAGGGGGACCAGACGCTCATCCCAGCCGGCACGCTCCCGTAAGGCGGCAAACAGGCGAACCCGCACGGCGTCGGGCGGCTCTGGCGAGGAGGTGATCAAGGGACGGCGGCACAACGATCACTGGGGTGACTCTGGAGCACCGGAGTCCCAAGGCTGGTCTGGCCGGAGCAGCCGCACCGGATCCCCCACCGCCATCGCACCGGGGCTGACCACGCTCAGGCGGATGCCGGCCACCACGCCGTTGTGGCGGGCGGTGGCCCGCAGGATCTCCAGGTTCTCCTCCAGGGCACCCTGGGCCAGGGTGGTGACGACGCAGCGGGGGCAGCCGCCGTCCACCCGCAGCACCAACTGCTCGCCGATCTGCAGGCAGGAGCCGCTCCAGGCCTCCTCCACGAAGCCGGTGGCCTCCGGCGGTGTCGCGATCAGCAGGTTGGGGCGGAAGCGCTCGACGGCGAAATCCAGCTCGGGTTCGAGCTGCCGCAGCCGCTCCAGGGTGGCGGTGCTGATGGCATGGATGGGGCAGGCATCGAAGAAGGTGCCCGCGGGCAGCTCCAGGGCGTTGGTGACGTCCTGGAAGGCGCGCCCCTCCACCGGCGGCCAGTACTGGTCGAGGCTGGCGCCCTCCGGGGGGGTGTCCAGCAGGCTCACCCGGCGGCCGAACCGCTCACTGAAGACGGCGCCGATGTCGTCCTCGGCGCTGCACAGCCCGGGGCTGCCGTCGTCGTCGCGGGGGCCGATCAGCACCGGCGGCAGGGGCGCCGCCGCCGTGGGCTCCTCCCGGAAGCGGGCCCGGTAGCCGAGCAGGCCCCGCCAGAGCCGCGGGTTCTTGGCGCTGGCCACCCGGCCGCTGGCGTGGTCCCAGAGGGCGTAGGCCCGGTCGCCCCGGATGCCGCGGGCCTCCACCTCCAGCTGGCTGGGGGAATCCCCGAGCATGGATTTCACCGGGTAGCGCCAGAGCGTCTGCACCGTTCCCACCAGATCCTGCACGCCGGTCGCCTGTCGCTGCCGGCGCACTCTGGGGGCGGAGGCGCGACAACGCCGGTAGCAGCACCTACCGTCCGCAGGTCGCACGCCGGGACCCGGGCACGGTGGGCAAGGCCCTGGCGTTGCATCCGCAGGAGCGGGTGCAGGCGAACGGCCGGCAGGTTCCCTTCCCCTGCTGCCCCGACGGGGCCGTCGCCAAGCGGATCTGGGATTGGCGCCGCTTTCGCTTCATCGACACGGCGCCCTGGGCCGAGGCCCTGCACGGAGAACTGCTGGCGATCTTCCGCGACGATCCGGAGGTGGAGCTGCTCGGCAGCAGCC
>CAZBMT010000120.1:0-4705 GCA_964492645.1 uncultured Cyanobium sp.
ACCCGTGGCTGCGCATGGTGAAAACAGAACGAATCCGCGAGTTTCCCACAGGGCGCTCAGCCGCGCCGGTAGAAGGGCCGCTTCACCACCACGGCCGGCTCCGCCTTCCCGCGGATCTCCACCGCCAGCACGGTGCCGGGCTTGGCCGCCGTCGCGGGCACGTAGGCCAGGGCCACCGCTTCCCCGAGGGTGGGGGACCAGGTGCCGCTGGTGACGATGCCCACCGGCTCGCCATCGAGGAGCACCGGATAGCCGTGGCGGGCGATGGCGCGGCCCTGCAGCTTCAGACCCACCAGCTTCCGCACCACCCCCTCGGCGGTCTGGCGCTCAAGGGCGGCGCGGCCGATGAAGTCCGCCGGCATCTCCAGGTGCACCAGCCAGCCCAGCCCCGCCTCCAGCGGGGTGGTGGCCGCGTCCATCTCGTTGCCGTAGAGGTGCATCGCCGCCTCCAGCCGCAGGGTGTCGCGGGCGCCGAGGCCGCAGGGGGTGACGCCCTCGGCGAGCAGCCGCTGCCAGAGCGCCACGCCGGCCTCGCGGCCCAGCAGCAGCTCGAAGCCGTCCTCGCCGGTGTAGCCCGTGCGGGCCACGAACACCGGCGCGCCGTCGATGGCCAGCTCCCGATGGCCGAAGCGGGGCAGTCCCGCCAGGCTCGTGCCCGCCAGGGCCTCCAGGCGGGCGGGGGCCTCAGGGCCCTGCAGGGCCAGCAGCACCCCATCGCCCTTGCGGTCGGTGATGGTGATGCCCTCGGGCTCCAGCTGGCCGGTGATCCAGGCGGTGTCGGCTTTGGCGCAGGCGGCGTTGATCACCAGCACCACTTCATCGCGCTCCCCCTCGGGGCCGGCGACGCGGCCGCGGTCGTAGACGATCAGGTCGTCGAGGATGCCGCCGGCCTCGTTGAGCAGCACCGTGTAGCAGGCCTCGCCGGGGCCGATGCGGAACAGGTCGGTGGGCACCAGCCGCTGCAGGGCGTCCTTGGTGCCCTGCCCGCGCAGGGTGAGCACCCCCATGTGGGAGATGTCGAAGACACCGCAGTGCTGCCGCACGGCATTGTGCTCCTGCACCAGGCCGGAGAACTGGATCGCCATCTGCCAGCCGGCGAAGGGCACCATGCGGGCCCCGGCGGCAACGGCGGCGGCGTCCAGGGGTGTGCGGCGCAGGGAGGTGGAATCCATCGGAGGCGGCCGGCCGGCCAGGAGGAGGCCGGCGTTCGGTGGCGCGATCCTATGGAGCGACCGCCGCCAATACCGAAGAAAGCCTGTGATTCGGCTTCCACCCCTATCACACCGGCAAGGAAATGCGTACCTTGAATGGCCCGATGGGTCAAGAGGATGGGCAACCGTCCCAACTGCCGCAGCTGCCGCCACTGCACCCCTCCCGCCGGGGTGGAGATGGGATGGTGCCAGCTGCGTCAGCTCCCCATCCACCCGGAGCTGGTGGCTGAGCTGTGGTGCCACCACTGGACGGCGCGCCCGCCGCGGCTGCCGGTGGTCTCCCCCGAGGCCATGCTCCGGCAGGCCCGCCATCCGGTGGCCAGCCAGCAGCTGAGCCTGGCCACCGGCCTCCCGTAAATCCGAACAAAAGCTTAAAAGCGTAACGGATGTTTCCGTTTCGCCGCTCTTCTTTCTATTCTGCCTGCCTTCCAGTAGCGGAATGGTCCGTTTGGCCCTAGGAAGGCAGGACCCCGTCCACCCCGACCACGGAGGTCCCCGGCATTGATCAGAACCGCCACATCCCCATCACCGCTCGAGCTGATGGCTGTTCATGTGGACTGTGAAACCTTCACCCTCCCCACCGGAGCCCACGTCTTCAGCCGCGGCGCCAGCGCCAACGCCATCTATGCCGTGCGACGCGGCATCGTCGAGCTGGTGGGCGAGCAGGGCGAGAAGACCTGCTACCGCCCCGGTGAGCTGTTCAGCTACCAGGACATCACCTGGCGCGAACTGAACCACCGCAGCGATGCCTTTGCCCGCACGCCCGTGGAGGTGCTGCGTCTCGATCGGCTGCGCTTCCTCAACCTGCTCCACAACCACCCCACCCTGGCCGTGCAGCTGATCGGCCAGCAGCACACCCGCCTGCGGGAGCAGCGCGCCAGCGGCACCTGCTGCTACTGAACCGGGGCGCCCGAGGGTACCGGCCGGCCGAGCAGCAGCAGCAGGCTGCGGGTCACCTTGGCGGCCAGCACGGCGCTGACGCCGCTGGGGTCGAGCTGGGGCGCCAGCTCCACCACGTCGGCGGCCACGAGGCGGTGCTGGCGCAGCTCCTCCACCAGCGCAGCGAACTGGGGCCAGTGGAAGCCGCCGGGTTCGGGCGTGCCCGTGCCCGGCAGCACCGCCGGATCGAACCAGTCGAGATCGACGGTGAGATAGACGGGCCGGCCCCGCAGGGGGGCAAGCGCCGCCGCCATGGCGTCGATCGGCACCAGGCGGCCGCTGGCGTGCAGCTCCCGGAACTCCTCACGGGTGCCGCTGCGGATGGCGATCTGGCGCAGCTCACCGCTGGGCAGCACCTCCAGGCAGCGGCGCATGGCGCAGGCGTGGCTGTGGCGGGCCCCGAGCCACTCCTGGCGCAGGTCGGCGTGGGCATCGAGCTGCACCAGCACCAGATCGGGATGGCGCTGCGCCACCGCCGCCACCGCCCCGCTGCTGATCGAGTGCTCACCCCCCAGCATCAGCGGCGCCAGGCCCAGATCCAGCACCGCCGCGGTGGCCCGGCCGACGGCCGCCACCACCGGCTCGGGGGCACCGAACGGAATCGCCACGGCCCCGAGGTCGGCGAAGGCCAGGTCCTCGAGGTCGAGGTCGAGCTGGGGGTCGTAGCTCTCCAGGCCGCTGCTCACGTCGCGGATCGCCGCCGGGCCGAAGCGGGCGCCGGGGCGGAAGGAGGTGGTGCCGTCGTAGGGCACGCCGAACAGGCCCACGGCGCAGCCAAGGGGATCCCGGCGGGCCCCCATGTAGATCGCCCCCTCGGTGTCGAACAGCTCCGGGTTCATGGCTCGCTCGCCACGTCGGCCAGTTCCCGCTCCACGAAGGCCGGCACCGCCTCGAAGGCCCCCCGCTGCCAGCGGGGCGACCAGATGCTGCAGCCCGGCGCCACCGCCGCGGCCCGCTCCGGCAGGGGCTCCCGGTAGCGGGGGCCGTCGGGGCAGGCGAAGGTCCAGCTCCACCAGCCGCTGGGGTACATCGGCACCCAGCCGTAGAGCGGATCGGCGTGGCCGAACACCTCGCGCAGCAGCCGCACGGTGTCGATGTGGACCTGGCGGAAGGCCTCGGGGGATTCGCTCTGGGTGGCGAACACGCCGCCGGGCCGCAGCAGGCGGCGGCAGTGCTGGAAGAAGGTGCGGTTGAACAGGCCCTCGGCGGGCCCGGCCGGATCGGAGCCGTCCACCAGCACCACGTCGTAGCTGGCGTCGGGGGCGGTGGCGGCCCAGGCGATGCCGTCGCCGACGGTGAGGTGGAAGCGGGGATCGCTCCAGGCGTCGCCCCCCAGGCTGGGCAGATGCTTGCGGGAGAGCTCCACCACCAGCCCGTCGATCTCCACCATGTCGAGGTGGGCGACCCCGGGATGGCGCAGGCACTCCCGGGCGGTGCCGCCGTCACCGCCGCCGATCACCAGCACCCGCTCGATGGAGGCCGCGGCGCAGAGGGCCGGATGGACCAGGGGTTCGTGGTAATGGCGCTCCTGCCGTTCCGCCGTCATCCAGCAGCCGTCGAGCAGCAGCCCCTTGCCGTAGGTCCGGCTGTCGACGATCGTGATCCGCTGGTAGGGGCTGGTGTGCTCCTCCACAACGGTGGCGGCGAGGCCGTAGCGCACCCCGCCCAGCTCCTCGTCCACCCAGGCGCCCGGGGGGCAGGCGTCGGCCGGCTGCTGTTGCGGTCCCATGCGGTTGGCTCGTGGCTTTCCAGCTAAACCTTCGGCAGGACCCCTTGTCACGGCGCCATGGCACATTCCAGACGCCAGCTGATGAGATTCCTCGCCGTGGCGGGCGCCGGCATGGCCCTGGAGACCCTGTCGCCCCGACCGGCGGCGGCCGCGGCGGCCGGGACGGCGACGGAGGGCACCCTGGTGGAGCGGCTCTCGGTGTGCCGCCCCAGCGGCGATCCCCTGCAGGAGCTGCTGCGCCGCAACCGCGACTTCTGCAAGGCCTGGCAGGGCGCCGAGCGCAGCGAGAATCCCCTGGACCGGGCCACCCTGCTGCACGAGACCTGGCCGCTGCACTGCCAGGTGCGGCCCGATGCCCTGGCGGCCGGGCAGCGGCCCTGGGCCTCGGTGCTCTGCTGCGCCGATTCCCGGGTGGCGCCGGAGTGGATCTTCGCCTGCGGCGCCGGGGAGCTGTTCGAGGTGCGCAGCGCCGGCAACACGGCCTTCGATGCGGGGGTGGCCTCGCTCGAATACGCCGTGGCGGAGCTGGCGGTGCCCCTGATCCTGGTGATGGGCCACAGCGGCTGCGGCGCCGTGACCGCCGCCATGGGGCAGGAGCCGCTCACGCCCCTGCTGGAGGAGCTGGTGGCGCCGATCCGGGCCAGCCTGGAGCCCGGTGCCGACCTGGCCCAGGCGGTGCGCCGCAACGCCGCCGCCGCCGCCGCCGCCCTGCCACGGCGCAGTGCCCTGCTCCGCCAGGCAGTGGCGGAGGGGCGGCTGACCATCCAGGCCGCCTGCTTCGACATCGGCAGCGGCGAAGTGAGCCTGGTGTGAGCGGCGATCTGCC
>CAZBMT010000120.1:4805-6859 GCA_964492645.1 uncultured Cyanobium sp.
GAGCTGGGCTGGCGCTTCTCGCGCGCCTCCGGCCCCGGCGGCCAGGGGGTGAACACCACCGATTCCCGGGTGGAGCTGGTGTACGACCTGGCCGCCAGCGACGCCCTGCCCCCCGCCCTGCGGGAGCGGGCCCTGCGGCGTCTGGCGGCCCGGCTCACCCCGGCCGGCCTGGTGGTGGTGGCGGCGGAACACCGCTCCCAGTGGCAGAACCGTCAGGCGGCCCAGAAGCGCCTGGTGGAGCTGATCCAGGCGGCGATCGCGCCACCGCCGCCGCCGCGCCGGCCCACCAAACCCAGCCGAGGCTCGGTGGAGCGGCGGCTGAAGGCCAAACGCCAGCGGGGATCGATCAAGAGCAGCCGGCGGCAGGGTCCGGCGGAGGAGCCGTAGGGCCGGGATCCTGCTCGGCGCGGATCTGGGCCTTGGCGGCCCGCCAGTGGCCCTCCAGCTCGGCGAGGCCGCGGCCGCCGAGATCGCCTCCCAGGGCGGCCTCCACCCGGGAGAAGCGGTCGAGGAAGCGGCGGTTGGTGCCCGCCAGGCCCTCCTCCGGGTCGAGGCCGCACCAGCGGGCCACGTTCACCAGGGTGAAGAGCACATCGCCCAGTTCCTCCTGGGCATGGGCCCGATCGCCGCTGGCCACGGCCTCCCGCAGCTCGTCGAGCTCCTCCTGCACCTTGGCCCACACCCCCTCGATGGCGTCCCACTCGAAGCCGGCGGCGGCGGCCTTGCGGGAGATGGTCATGGCACCGGCCAGGGCGGGCTGGCCGCGCACCTTCTCCGCCAGGCGGTCGCTGAGGGGGCTGGCGCTGGCTGGCCCCTGGCGCTCGGCGGCCTTGATCGCCTCCCAGCTGCGGCGCACGGCCTCCGGGTCGTCGGCCCGCTCCGCCGCCGGGTCGAACACGTGCGGGTGGCGGCGCACCAGCTTGGCGGCGATGGCGCGGGCGACGGCGGCCAGGTCGAAGCGCCCGGCCTCGCTGGCGATGCGGGCGTGCAGAACCACCTGCAGCAGCAGGTCGCCCAGCTCCTCGGCCAGGTGCTCGTCGTCGCCGCGGCGGATCGCATCGGCCACCTCGTGGGCCTCCTCGATCACATAGGGGATCAGGGTGCTGTGGGTCTGGGCCAGGTCCCAGGGGCAGCCCGCCTGCGGGTCCCGCAGGCGGTCGACGATCGCCACCAGCTCCGCCAGAGCCTCCAGCGGGGCCCCGTCGGCATCGGGGGTCGGAAGCGGCTGGGGAGCGGACATCTCAGGCAGGGGAGGCGCACCGCGTCCATCCTTGGCGATGGCGGCGCAGGCGTCACCGGAAGCGACCGGGTGGATCCTGGAGGTGGCTGCAGATACCCATGGTGGTTGCCGTGAACACCGCGGCGGCGGGATTGGCAAGGCTCCGATCTTCACACCTGCCCCGGCCCGCGGGCGACTCCGACCTGTTCCCACCACCGTCCGGCGCCGCCGAGGAGCAGAGCCGAACCCCTGGTGGCCGGCGACACCAGGGCCGGCATCGGCGACCACAGGGCAAGGCTCCCGAGCGCTTGATCGTGCCGTGCAGCAATGAACCATCGGGCCCTGTGGGCCCGCCCAGGTTCAACTCAACCGGCGGCATGGGATCGGCCTTGTGTTATCCGGGTGGCGCCGTAGGCCCTGCGGCGCAAGGGATACGGGCGGCAGGTCCTCCACGGGAACAGCCAAGGACAATCGATCCGCCAGCACGAACACGGTGTGGCTCCAGAAACCAAGCAGCACCATGACGGACTTCATGAAATGCAGGCTGATCGAAGGCTGATCCATCACAGCGGCAGCGCAGAGATCACCGAGGCTTGATTCCATCAACCCGCGCCATGAACCTGCTCAGCGAAAACTGCTCCCACAGCAAGGACCAGCCCCCAAGGCGCTGGCTTTACACTTCGTAACTTTCGACGGGCTGGCTGTGGCGGCTGCTACCTTTCACGGCCACTCAACCGAAGAGAACTCCGACACCACGTGACATTCATTTCCGACTTTCTCCCGCTCTTCCTGGAGCAGGTTCAGTCCCCGACCCTCGGATTCCTGATCGGCGGGA
>CAZBMT010000121.1:0-6840 GCA_964492645.1 uncultured Cyanobium sp.
CCCGGCAGTTTCGACCCGCTCACCCTGGGCCACCTCGACCTGATCGAGCGGGCGGCGCACCTCTTTGACGGGGTCGTGGTGGCGGTGCTGATGAACCCCTCCAAGCAGCCCGCCTTCCCCCTGGAGCGGCGGCTGGAGCAGATCCGCACGGCCACACAGGGCATGGCCGGCATCGAGGTGGGTCATTTCGACGGCCTCACCGTGACCTACGCCCAGACCTGCGGCGCCCAGGTGATCCTGCGGGGCCTGCGGGCGATGAGCGACTTCGAATTCGAGTTGCAGATCGCTCACACCAACCGGACCCTGGCCCCCCGGGTCGAGACCCTGTTCATGGCCACCGCAGCGCACCACAGCTTTCTCAGCAGCTCGGTGGTCAAGGAGGTGGCCCGCTTCGGCGGGGACGTGGGTCACATGGTCCCGCCGGGAGTGGCGATCGACCTGGAGAGGCTCTTTAATCAGCAGGCAGCTCCCGAAACTCCATATGGCTGAGGTCCGCTTCACCGTTCTCGAACAGCTGGATCAGCTGGAGGACATCGTTCTCGACGGCAGCCGGATCCCCTTCAGCGGTGGCCGTCTGGTGAACGAGCAGGACGCCATCGAGATGATGGACGCCCTGAGGGAGGCGCTGCCAGGGCAGATCTCCCAGGCCGAGGATCTGATCCGGCAGCGGGAGGGCTTCATCGAGAAGGCCCGGCTGCAGGCCGAGGAGATCGTCAGCCAGGCGAGGCGGGAGCGGGAGCAGCTGATCAACGCCGCCGCCATCCGCCAGGAGGCGGAACGCCAGGTGACGGAACAACGGGAACTGGCCCGCCAGCAGTGCGAGCAGATGGTGCTCCAGGCCCGCCAGCAGGTGGCCCAGACCGAACAGGAGCACCAGGCCAGGATGGCCCAGTTCGAGCAGCAGTTTGCCGGCCGCCGGCAGCAGCTGGAGCAGGAGGCCCAGCAAAGGCGCCAGCAGCTGGAGCAGGAAGCGGCGGAGCGCAACCGCCAACTGGTCGAGCAGCACGAACGCAGCCGGGCCCAGGCCCTGCAGGAACTGGAGGGCATCCGCCAGGAAGGGTTGCGCATCCAGCGGGACAGCCAGGCCGAGGCGGAGCGTCTCCATGCCGACGCGCTCCAGTTCCGTCAGCAGACCCAGCAGCAGTGCGATGCCCTGATCGCCCGCAGCCGCCAGGAGAGCGCCGCCGTCCAGGAGGGCGCCAACCGCTACGCCGAGCAGGTGCTCGGGGAACTGGAGGTGCGCCTCAAGGAGCTCAGCCAGGTGGTGCTCGGGGGCCGACGGGAGCTGGTGCGGTTGCAGGCCCAGGAGACCCAGGCCGCCAGCCGCCCCCCCGAAGCACCCGTTCCCATGGAGAACGCCGCAGTGGATCGGGCCCGTCGTGCCGCCGGGCGCCTCAGGCGTGCCGCCAGCCGCGGGCTGGCCAGCTGAGCTGAGGCTTTCGCCTCCAGGCCCGCTTCAGAGCGGTGCAGGACAGGTCCCCACAGCCTGGACCTCTCGCATCACACGGCCGATGGTGGTGTTCGGAGCTCCTGCACCGGCGGACACGGCGCTGACATAGCGGGGGCCGTCCGCCGTCTGCAGAACGCCGCTGATCGAGCGCACCCCGGTGAGGGTGCCCGTCTTGGCGAAGAGGCGGCCATCGAGGCTGGTGCCCCTGTAGAGGTTGCGCAGGGTACCGCGACGCCCGGCGATGGCCATCGAGCTGATGTAATCCCTGGCGTAGGGGTGGTGGTCCATGCGAAGCAGCAGGGCCACCAGGAAGCGGCTGGTGACCCGGTTGGCACGGTCGAGACCACTGCCATCCGCCACCCTGACCCCCTCCATCGGCAGACCCTGCTCGACCAGCCAGAGGGTGTTCAGGCGGCTGGCCTCCGCCACATCCCAGGTACCTGCCGCCTGGCGCAGCAGCACCTCGGCGGTGAAGTTGTGGCTTTCGGTGTTGGCCAGGCTCAGCAGGCCATGCATTGAGGTGGAGGGCTCCTCATGGAGCAGCACGGCGTCGCTGGGGAGGGGCTGGCGGGCGGACACCAGGGCCAGCTGCAGGGGCGAACCACCCCCCTGGTTCATGGCCCGGCGCAGCAGCGTCTGCAGCCGGGAAGGGGGATTGCTCACCGCATCGTCGATGGCGTTGCTGGTGACCGCCAGCCGAGTGATCGGTGCGCCGTAGGCGTAGGCCCGGTCGGCCACGTGCCAGCCACTGGGCCACCAGGTCTGGGAAGCCTCCTCCGCCAGTTCGAGGCGTACCGGAGCGCCGCTTCCAGGGGCGTTGGCGCCGGCGGCCATGGCCAGCTGGGCGAAACGCTGCAGCTGCGGCAGGGCCAGATCGGGGTCTCCCTGGCCCGTGAGGCGCAGGGTGCCATCCTGAAGACGCCACAGCTGGGTGGTGAGACGGTAGTCGGGACCGAGGCGGTCGAGGGCGAAGGCGCTGCTGACCAGCTTCTGGTTGGAGGCCGGCACCCGGGGCTGGCGGCCGTTGACATCGGCCAGCAGGCGGCCGCTTCCGTCGGCGACGCTGACGCTCCAGCGGGAGCTCTCGCCCCCCAGCACCTGGGCAACCTGGCGCTGCAGGCTGGGGCAGGTGACCTCGCTGGCCAGCCGCGGCATTCCCACCGGGGGTGGAGCCACCGGCAGGGCCGCCATCGGCAGGGGCCGCTGGCTGCGGGTCGAAGGCATGGCCGGAGCGGTCTGGGCCCAGGCGGCCAGGCCCGCCGGGCCGGAGGCGCCGGCCACCAGCAGCAGGACCGCCAGCCTCAGGGGCCGTCGGGGGAGACAGGGGCCAGGCAGACGATGGCCGGGGCGGACAGACGCGCTCATGTCAGGAAGTGCCGAGTTTCAGGCCCGTGACGGTGCCGTTGAAGCGGTAGTTCGTCCCCTCCAGCTCGACCGGGGCGCCGATCTTGATGGTCTGGTTGCCGAAGACGACCCCACCCGCCGTGCGACGCCCCTGGCCCTCCAGGACGAAGCGTCCATCGAAGGTGCTGAAGGTCCTCTGGTTGGGATCGGGGGCGCTCACCACCTTCCCGTCGGGGGTGAGGGTGGAGATGATCCGCTCGAAGGGCAGGATCTCCTTGACCGCCACGCTGCCGTGGGGCTGGTTGCGGATCACGATGGCCACCTTGCCCTCGGCGCGGGCCTGCTGCAGCAACTGCGCGGGGGAGGCTGCGGGGGCCCCACGCACGTCCACCATCACGGTGACGGGCTCGAGGGCGCCGGTGGCCTGGGCCACGGCCCCGCTGAGCCGGGGGCTCCAGATCACCCCCCCGATCGCCAGCAGGGCGGCGACGGCGGCGCCGACGTCGACGAGGCTGAAGGAACGGGACCGGGGCGAATCGCTGGGCATGGGCATGGGAAAGCCCGCGAAGTGTACGCAGCCTTTCCCGGATGCACCAGCCGCCCCGGTCGGTCCCGGCCCCGCCCGACGTCTCAGTTCTGCAGGTCCTCGATCATCTGGCCCAGGGCCCGCAGGTTGCCGCCCAGACCCGCCTCCTGACGGCCGCTGAGGGCCAGGTCCTGCTGCTCGGCATCGGGCTTCTGCTCGAAAGTCCCCGCCAACCGGAAGCCGTCGGGGTCGAGCCGGTAAAGCTCCCATTCCCCCGGATAGGCGCAGCGCAGGGCGCGGTCGGCCTTGGGCAGCAGGGCGTAGGCGGCCCGCCAGCCGGCCAGGAAGCCGCGGCGACGCTGACGCGCCACGCTGCCGATGCCCACGGCCGCATCCTCCAGGGAGGGGTTGATGAGCACGACGGCATCGGCGTGGCGACCGCACACCTCCTCCACCAGCTCGTACTCCGCCTGGCTCGCCCCCACCACCAGCAGCAGGCCGCTGGATGGCTGCTCCTGCTGGAGCCGCCGCTGGTCGGACAAGCTGCCGATGTGTTCGGACAGGGCCGGGGCATCCCGGCGGGCCAGGGCGGTGGCACCGGCATCCGGAAACAGCAGCCGCACCCCGGATCGCTCCGCCATCAGCCCCTCGAGCAGGCGCAGCACCACCGGCATCAGGCGCAGGCCTTCGAAGCGGAACTCCACGGTCCACCGGCCCCCCGATGCGGCCGCCAGGGCCGCCCGGAGGGCCTGGAGGGCTTCGGCTTCGGCGGTGTGCAGGTCAGCGGGCAGCATCGACATCGGCTGGCGGCGGGGCTGCTCGGACCCTACCCAGACGCTTCCGCCACGCTGCGCCGGGCCTGCTCCAGGGCCGCTGGCAGGCCGGCCAGAACCTCGGAGCTGAGCCAGGGGCCGAGGCTGATCCGCAGGCCGCTGCTGGCAGCGGCGGGGTCGTAGCCCATGGCGAGCAGCACGGCACTGGTGCCGGCGCTGCCCGCAGCGGCTCCGGCGCTGGCGCAGGCCGATCCGCTGCTCACCGCATAGCCGCGCCGCGCCAGCTCCCGCACCAGCCGCCGACCGCCCAGGGGCCGGCCGTCAGGCCCATCCACCAGCAGGCTGATGTGGTGCGGCAGGCGCCCGGCCGGGTCGTCCGGCTCCGGGCCGCTCAGCCGCACCCCCGCCAGCCGCCGCAGCTCATCCAGCAGGCGATCGCGCAGCGACGCCACCGGGTCGCCGCCACCATGGGCCTCCAGCCGCCGGTCGGCCAGCTCCAGGGCCGCCGCGAAGCCGGCCACCAGGACCACCGGCTCGGTGCCGCCGCGACGGCCCCCCTCCTGGGCACCGCCGATCAGGGGCTCGAGCCGGACCCCGCGCCGCACCAGCAGGGCCCCCACGCCGCGAGGTCCCTGCAGCTTGTGGCTGGCACAGCTCAGCAGATCCACCGGCAGCAGGCTGAAGTCGACCGGGCGGTGGCCCACCACCTGCACCGCATCGACATGGAACCGCACCCCGGCCTGGCGGCAGAGGGCACCGATCGCCTCGATCGGCTGCAGGGTGCCCACTTCGCTCTGGCCCCAGAGCACCGACACCAGCCGGGTCGGCGGCCCCAGCAGGCCTTGCAGCGTTTCCAGGTCCACCACGCCGCGGCGGTCCACCGGCAGGAGCTGCACGTCCCAGCCCCGGCGCGCCAGCGCTGCGGCAGCGGCGTAGCTGGCGGGATGCTCCACGGCCGAAAGCAGCAGGCGACCCGGCTCCAGCGTCCCGGCGGATCCCACCAGGGCCGTGTGGATCGCTTCGCTCCCCCCGGAGACGAGCAGCACTTCATCGGCGGCGCAGCCGAGCCTGGCGGCGATGGCCTGGCGGTCACGCTCCAGCCGGTCGGCCGCCGCGAGGCCATGGCCGTGGAGACTGGAGGGATTGGCCCAGGCCTCCCGGTGGGCGCGCGCCATGGCCTCCAGCACAGCCGCAGCCGGGGGGGCGGTGGCGCAGGCGTCTAGGTAGATCTCAGGGAGCGGAGGCATCGCGGGAGACACGGCTCCGGGTGCGGGATTCCAGGGATTCACCGGCCAGGGCCACCAGGTCGTCGAGGGAGCGCCCCTCCAGCAGGGCCGTGACCCGGGCCCGGGCTTCGGCGCTGGGGCAGGCCTCCGGGCGCTGGCAGCCATTGACGCAGGCGGTGGCGCAGTCGATGGCGCCCTCCATGGGGTCGGCCTCGCTCTGCACCGCCGAGGCGGACGGCGCTGCCGGCCCCGTGGCGGCCGTCAGCGCTTCGTCCTCGCCGTACAGTGATGGCGCCACGACCCCGTCGAACACCGCCTCGGCCGGACCGGTCATGAAGACGTGGCCGCTGGCTTCGTCCCAGAGGATCTCCAGGGGCCCCCCCGGCAGATCGAGCCGGGCGTGGCGGGCGGCCAGGCCGAGCCGATGGCAGGCCACCAGGGTGGCGCAGGCGCCGGTGCCGCAGGCCAGGGTGGGGCCCGCCCCCCGCTCCCAGACCCGCATGACCAGGTGGTCGGGGGCGCACACCTGGACGAAGTGGACGTTGGTGCGGGCCGGGAAGGCCCCGTGCACCTCCAGGGCGGCGCCGAGGCCCTCCAGATCGATGGCCCCCACATCGGAAACGGGCACGACGGCGTGGGGGTTGCCCATCCCTGCGGCGGCCACCACCAGGCGCTGACCGAGCACCTCCAGCTCGCCCACCGGCAGCCCCTGCTCCCCCACCGTCAGGGTGGTGGGCACGGTCTCGGGGGTCAGGAAAGGCGGGCCCATGTCAACGCGGATGCGACCGTCCTCCGCGAGGGCCGGCACGATGCGACCGGCGAGGGTCTCGATCTCCCAGCTCCGGGGGGCCTCGTCGCCGTCGCTGTCCGCCAGGAAGCGGGCCAGGCAGCGGATGCCGTTGCCGCACATCTCCGGCTCGCTGCCGTCGGCGTTGAAGATCCGCATCCGCAGTTCGCCGCCCTCCCGGGGAGGCAGGGCGAGGATCACGCCATCGCCGCCGACCCCGAAGCGGCGGTCGCAGAGCCGCCGCACCCGGTCCGGGGTCAGACCGAACAGGCCCTCAGGATCCCCTAAGCTGCGGCCGTCCAGCAGCAAGAAATCATTTCCAAGACCCTGGTATTTGCTGAATTGGAGCACCTGAAGCACCGTTCCGTGAGACCTGGGGATTGGGATCGATCCTATGCAGAGTTTCTTTGAGCGGCGGGGACCCAGGCTCGACACCTCCCTGCCCAGCGTGCGTCACGTTCAGGAGCTGATCCGTATCCGCACCCCCGTGAACGTCGTCCTGCTCTCCGGCAGGGAATTGGATGGCATCATCCGCTGGCAGGACAGCCATTTCCTGGCGCTGAGCACCGAACCCGGCACGCCGCTGCTGCTGATCAGCCTGGCCGCCGTGGCTTCGCTGCGCGCCCTCAGCTGAGCCTCTGCATGGGCTGTGACACGATCACTCCCATTCCCATTGGCCCGTGACTGACCCTTCCCGCTATCGGCCTGAAGCGATCGAGCAGCGCTGGCAGCTG
>CAZBMT010000122.1:0-6822 GCA_964492645.1 uncultured Cyanobium sp.
GCTGGCGCTTCTACGGCAACACCCTCGTCGACTGGGGCGGCTGGAAGCTCCATCCAGGCGGGGTGCGGGTCACTCTGGTGCAACCCACCGAGGCGGACGTGGGGCTGGTCCGGGGCAAGGCAACGGCGGTGGCGGTGCATTGCAGCAGCCTCCGCCAGGCCTGGCTGGTCAACGGGGCCTGGGAGCCCTGGACCGTGCCGCTGGCCCGGTCGCTGGGTCAGCAGATCGTGCTGGATCTCTGCGCCAACGTCACGGACTCGACCGGTCCCGGGATTGCGCCTCCGACGGCCCCCTGAGGCCGGGACGGCGCGGTGGGGTGGTGTCGGGTTCCGATCCTTTGGCTGTCCCCACTTTGGAGCCGTGAGCTAGTCTCATCGTGACGCATCGGCTGCCAACCGGGGTGACTTACTGCATCGGTTACTGGCTGGAGAAAGGCCTGGTCATGGTCTCCGACTCCCGCACGAATGCAGGAGTTGATTATATTTCCAGTTACAGCAAGATGTACGTCTTTCAGCCGGCGCCCGATCGGCTGTTCGTGCTGCTCGCCGCCGGCAATCTCGCCACCACCCAGGCCGTGGTCAGCTGGATCCGGCGGGATCTCGACCGGGCCCACGAGCCCTCGGTTTCCGGTGCCCCGGATCTGCGCTGCTGCGATTACCTGTTTGAGGCGGCCGCCTACGTCGGCCGGGTGAGCGTGGCTGCTCAGCAGGAGAATTCCGAGGCCCTGAAGCAGGCCGGGGCCAGTGCCGGGGCCTCGTTCCTGCTGGGCGGCCAGATCGCCGGGGAGCCCCATGGTCTTTATCTGGTGTATCCCCAGGGGAACGCCATCATGGCCACCCGGGAAACGCCCTACTTGCAGATCGGCGAGACGAAATACGGCAAACCACCGCTCGACAACGTGGGCCACACCAACCTCTCCCTTGAGGATGCGGCCCGCCTGTGTCTGATCTCGGAGGTGCTCACCCAGCGCTCCAATCTCACCGTGGGTCCCCCCTTCGAGCTGGCCATCCTTCCCGCCGACACCCAGGCGATCGCCCACCGGCTCACCTTTGCGGCCGACGCGCCGGAACTGGCCGCCATGGTCGACACCTGGAGCGATGCCCAGCGGGAGGCCCTGCACCGGCTGCCCAGCTTCCCCTGGGAGCAGGCGCCGCCGGCCTGAGCCCCCACCAGCCCCGTTTCCCGCCATGTGGTCCGTGTCCGAATGGGTGTCCAACGGTCACCTGCCCACTGCCGAGGTGGTGCAGGAGCTGGTGGCGGAGGCCCATCACCGCTTCACGCCCGTCCGCGAGGGCCAGGTGGCCGACTACATCCCGGCCCTGGCGGCGGCGGATCCCGACCACTTCGGCCTCTGCGTCTCCAGTTGCGGCGGGGCGCTGTTCGAGGCGGGGGAGGCCCGGGTGGCCTTCAGCATCCAGAGCATCTCCAAGCCGTTCCTGTTCGCCCTGATCTGCCAGGCCATCGGTGAGGAGGAGGCGCGCGAGAAGCTCGGCGTCAACAGCACCGGCCTGCCCTTCAATTCCGTGCTGGCGGTGGAGCGCAGCGGCGACGGTCTCTCCAATCCGATGGTGAATGCCGGGGCGATCGCCGCCACCAGCCTGGCGCCGGGCGCCAGCAGCGAGGAGAAGTGGGCCTTCATCCAGGACGGCTTCTCCCGCTTCGCCGGCCGCCGGCTGGAGATCGATGCCGCCGTCTGCGCCTCGGAGCTGGCCACCAACCGGCGCAACGCCGGCCTGGCGACTCTGCTCAGCGATCACGACCGCATCTGGTGGGACCCCGACGAGGCCACCGATCTCTATACCCGCCAGTGTTCCCTCAGTGTCACCGCCGCCGACCTGGCGGTGATGGCGGCCACCCTGGCCAACGGTGGTCGCCAGCCCGTCACCGGGGAGCAGGTGATCGAGGCCATCCACTGCCAGCACGTGCTGGCGGTGATGGTCACCGCGGGCCTCTACGAAACCTCCGGCGACTGGCTGTATGCCACCGGCCTGCCGGGCAAGAGCGGCGTGGCCGGCGGCATGATCACGGTGGCGCCCGGGAAGGGCGGGCTGGCCACCTATTCGCCGCCGCTGGATGAGGCGGGCAACAGTGTGCGCGGCCAGCTCACGGCCCGCTTTCTCTCCGAACGGCTGGGTCTGAACCTGTTCGCCTCCCGGCCCGAGCAGAGCCGCTGAACCATCGCCTCGCAGAGGAGATGGGGGCCTCGCCTGTCTACGAACCAGCCTCAGCGTGGTGCCTTCTGCCGCAATGTTCAGCACCACCAACCTCGTGCGCTATCTCCTGCTGCTGGCCTGCAGGTGCTGAACCAGGGCCAGGGTCTGTTGCTGGATCTGCAGGGACCCCTTAAGCAGCAGGACCTCACGCCCCTGCATCAATACCTCAAGACCTATGGATTCGACAGAATCACTTCGCTGCTTCAGGAAGGTCTGCTGACGGGACTGGGGCTGTTGCAAGCCCTTTTTTCCGGCGTCTTCACGGGTGTTTTCGGTGCGGTGATCAGCCTCTGCATGCTGATCGATGGCGAGAAGTTGTGGAGAGGATTTCTGGGGATTCATCCGTGGCCAGCTGCTGCTGATGGTGTTGCTGACCATCTCAATAGCCGTGATCTTCCCGACGTTGGGTGTGAAATACAGTCTGATTCTGGCGATGATTGTGGGCGTCCTTGATGTGATTGCCGGGATCGTCGCCACCCTCGGCATCATTCTGATCACGTTGATGGTCTTTGCCTCCCAGGGGGGAGACATCGGCTTGCGGGGGTTGATCGCTGCCGTCCTGCTCGGTCAGAATCAGGACAACATCGTCCGGCCCAAGGTGTTGGGCAAGGCGATGGAGCTCAATCCGGTGCTTCTCTCTCTGCCCCTCTTCATCGGCCAGCGGGTCGCCGGCCTGTTGGGGGTGTTCCTTTCAATCCCTCTGGCGGGCATGCTGGCGCTCTGGTTCCATTCCGAACGCCAGCGCCAGGACTCCAGCCTCGCGAGCCCCGCCGGTGTGGATGGCACGGCTAATCCCGACCCTCCCGCCGCGGATCGCTGACCATGGGGCAATCGGCCTCCATGCCCCGTTGCCCCGGCTGTCATGCTGCTCTTCGCTGATCTGCCTGTTACGCCCATGACTGTGAATCGTGCGATCGTTGCCACCCTGACGGCCCTGGCCGCGACGGCGGTCACCGGCGTTCCGGCCGCCCAGGCCAGCTGCCGCTTTCTGATGCCGCTGGGGGGCGGCGGCAACCCGGTGGTGTCGAAGCGGATCGGGCCGGACCGGCTCGTGGGTCGCACGAACTGGAACACCGACTTCATCGTCGATCGCGATTTCGGCAGTTATCGCTTCTTCTTCACCTCGGCCTCCAGCGAGCGCGCCACCTTTCCGGTGTCGGGGTTCATGATCTTCACCGATGGCAGCAGCCTGCAGGTGATCAACGAAACGCCAACCTTTGAACCGGGCACGGGCCGGATGTTCGGGCCCTTCCAGGCTGTTCCCGGCAAGCGCACCCGCCTGATGAACTTCCGGGTGGGCTCCTCCACCACGCCGGCCGCCCTTGGCTTCAGCTATCGAATCTCCGTCCAGGGTTGTACCTGAAGACCTCCAACTGATTCCCTCACCCCATGCAGTTCGAGAGCTTCGCGACCTTCAACATCGCCATCGTGGTGCTGGCGATCGGGCGCTGGCTGAACCGGAAGGTGGCGTTCCTGCGGGAGTTCAACATTCCTGAGCCCGTCAGCAGCGGCCTGCTCGTGTGCCTGCTGCTGGCGCTCATCCATGCCGTCAATGGCACCGAGATCGGCTTCAACCTGCAGACGCGGGATTTTCTGCTGCTCTATTTCTTCGCGGCCATCGGCCTCAATGCCGACATCAGGACCCTGCTCTCGGGTGGCTGGCCACTGCTGATCCTGGTGGGCACCACCGTCGGTTACATGCTCCTGCAGAACCTCACCGGGATCGGCATGGCGGCGCTGCTGGGGCTGAATCCCCTGGTGGGCCTGCTGGGCGGTTCGGTTTCGCTGCTGGGGGGCCACGGGACGGCGATCGCCTGGGCGCCGCGCTTCGCAGAGAGCCACGGCATCAGCAATGCCCTCGAGATCGGCATCGCCTGCGCGACGTTCGGCCTGGTGCTGGCCTCGCTGATGGGCGGGCCGATCGCCCGGATCCTGATCCGCGGCAACGGGCTGCAGGCGCCTCCGGCCGCGCTTTCGGATGCGGCGATCGGAAGGGAGGTCCCGGTCCACGAGCCGGTGACGTACTTCAGCCTGCTGCGCACCCTCTTCTGGCTCAACGTCAGCCTGGGTCTGGGGGAACTGCTGCATGAGGCCCTCAAGGCCGCCGGCAGCAACCTGCCCCTGTTCGTCTGCTGCCTGTTCGCGGCGATCTTCCTCACCAACACCGTGCCGCGGCTGCTGCCGATCCGCTCTCTGGCCGCCCCACGCTCCCTGGCCATCGTCTCGGACATCGCCCTGGGCATCTTCCTGACGATGTCCCTGATGAGCCTGCAGCTCTGGACGATCGCCTCCCTGGCGGGTCCGATCCTGGCCATCCTCGCCGCCCAGTTCGTGGTCTCCTTCCTGTTCGCCCTGTTCGTGGTGTTCAAGGTGATGGGACGGGATTACGAGGCCGCCGTGATCTGTGCCGGATTTGGGGGCATCTCCCTGGGGGCCACCCCCACAGCGATGGCCAACATGTCGGCGGTGGCCCAGAGATACGGCAACGCCCACCGGGCCTTCATCATCGTGCCGCTGGTGTCGGGCTTCTTCGTGGACATCAGCAACGCCGTGGTGATTCAGCGCTTCCTCAACTGGTTTGGCTGAAGCGCAGGGTCCTGCCGCGACAACCGCGCTGGACTCAGAAGCGCAGCGTCGTGCGGACCAGACCGGCCCAAACCCCCAGGCGGCTCTCCCCGGAGGCCGGGGGAAACGGCAGGGCCACCGAGAGATCCGGGCTGCCGGTGAGGGCGCCGCGCGGCCGGCTCAGCCAGAACACCGCCGGCGTCACCGAGAGGACATCGCTGAGCTGGATCCGGTAGAAGAGCTCCATGGCCAGGCCCCGGTCGTCGATGCTCACCGGCACCGGGGCGCGGTTGGCGCTGACGTGGGCAGGCGAGCCGACGGCGAAGCCCAGGCTGTTGCCCACCCCCAGCACATCGCTCCAGACCAGCCCGGTGTACCAGGAGCGGCTGCGCACCCCCGAGAGGCCAGCCACCGGGTAGGAGCCGAAGCGGAACGTGTCCTGCCCCCAGCCGGCGCTGATCGAGGGCAGCCAGCCGGAGCGCCGCGGCTGCCAGTAGCCCGCCAGCGACCAGGAGCTGAGGCTCCCCTCGGCGGCCCCGGCCGCCCGCTGGCTGGCCAGGGGGGTGCCCCGCAGCCGCACCTGGGGACCGCTCAGGTTCCAGGCGCCGGTGATGTTCCACTGGGGCCGGGTCAGGGCCAGCTGCACGGTGCTGGTCTGGGAGGAGGAGCCTGAGAACAGGCCGCCGCCCCGGGCGCTGCCGCCGGCCCGGCCGGCCACGTAGGCCCAGCCCAGGCTCAGCCCCTTCAGGCCGCCCCGGGGCTGCCACCAGAGCCCGATGCCGCCGCCGAGCCGTTTGCCGTAGGTGCCCGGCGATCCGGCGTACTGGAACAGATCCAGGATCGGGGAGGCGTTGTAGACGCTCGGCCAGACGGGCAGCATGTCGAGCTGCATGATCCGGGGCCCGAGGCTGAGGCGGATCTCGGGACCGACGGGCACCTGCAGGTAGGCGCGGTTGATGCTGACCAGCCGACCCGAGCACCCTTGCTCCCCGGCGCTGCAGGCCGGCTCCTGGAAGGCCACATCCAGGCGGCTCAGGGGGGTGGGCGGATTGGAGAAGAAGCCGGAGGGGGCGAAGTCGCCCGTGCGCAGTCGGATCCGGAACAGGTCCTGGCCGCTGAAGCTGGTATCGATGGTGAGGCGGGCTTCCTGGTTGAAGCTGACCCCGTTCAGCAGCGGCGCCCCGGCGGCCCTGTTGCCGGCCCTTTCGACCTCGCTGCCGACATACTGCACGGCGCCGAGAACGGCGTTGATCTGCAGGTCGACCGTGGTGGTGGGGGCGAAGCGGGTGGCTTCCAGGGCCTCAATGCCGGCCTGGGACGCCGGCTCCGGCAGCTCCTGGGCGCGCAGTGTCCCGGCAGCACCGCTGACCCAGGCCGCCGTCAGCCACGGAAGGGCGCCAGCAGGCCTCATGGAGGCTGGCCGTTCAGGTGATCACGGTGGGGCGATCCATCCCGGTGCGCACCCGGATCTCGGCCAAGGCGTCGATGGCCTCGATCAGATCCTTCAGGGCCACCTGGGGGTCGAGGTCGATGGGGCCGCCGGCCTGGACGTAGCTCTCCAGGTAGACCCGAAGCGTCGCCCCCTTGGTGCCGGTGCCCGAGAGCCGCAGCACCACCCGGCTGCCGTCATCGAGCAGCACCCGCAGGCCCTGGCCGCGGCTGATCGAGCCGTCCACCGGGTCGGTATAGCCGAAGTCGTCGGCGGCGCGGATCGTGCGGCCGGCGAAGGCCTGGCCCGGCAGGGTGGCGAGCATCCCGGAGACCCGGTCGTAGAGGCCGTGGGCGGCGTCGCTGGCCACGGCCTCGTAGTCGTGGCGGGAGTAGTAGTGGCGGCCGAAGCGGCCCCAGTGGCCCGCCATCACCTCCGCCACCGAGCAGCCGCGCACCGCCAGGATCTGCAGCCAGAACAGCACCGCCCAGAGGCCGTCCTTCTCGCGGATGTGGTTGCTGCCGGTGCCGAAGCTCTCCTCGCCGCAGAGGGTGATGCGGCCGGCATCGAGCAGGTTGCCGAAGAACTTCCAGCCCGTGGGGGTCTCGAAGCAGG
>CAZBMT010000123.1:0-6806 GCA_964492645.1 uncultured Cyanobium sp.
CCTTCGTCACCTGGGCGCGCTTGCCGGCGAAGCGTCCCACCCGACGGGTGCGACGGGGGGGATTCATGGTGCTCACACCGACGACCTTGACGTCGAACAGCGATTCGACGGCCGCCTTGATGTCGGGCTTGGCGGCCCGGTGGTCCACCTCGAAGGTGTACTGGTTGATCTCGATGGCGCGGGTGGCCTTCTCGGTGATCAGCGGGCGACGGATCACGTCCGCCAGCCGGCCTGCAAAACGCTCAGACATCGCCGTAGACCTCCTGAATCTTCGCCAGTGCCTCTTCGCTGAGCACCAGCTTGTTGGCATGGAGCAGATCGAACACATTGAGCTGATCGGCGGCGATCAGCTTCACCTTCTCGAGGTTGCGCACCGAGCGGGAAACCACCTCGGATGCATCGTCGAGGATCAGCAGCACCTTGGCGCCGGCGTCGATGCCGAAGCGGGCCAGGGCGGCGGTGATCTCCTTCGTCTTCGGGGAGTCGAGCCCCTCGGCGAAGCCCTTGACCACGGTGATGTCCGCGACGCGGCTCATCAGGGCGGTGCGCAGGGCCAGGCGGCGCTCCTTCCGGTTCATCGACACCGCATAGCTGCGGGGCTTGGGTCCGAAGATCACGCCGCCGCCGGGCCGCAGCGGGGTGCGGATGGAACCCTGGCGGGCCCGGCCGGTGCCCTTCTGCTTGTAGGGCTTGCGGCCGCCACCGGCCACTTCGGCCCGGGTGAGGGTGCTGGCGGTGCCCTGACGGGCGTGGGCCAGCTGGCGGATCACGGCGCGGTGCAGCAGGCCGTTGGCGGATGTCTCCTTGGCGACCTTGAGGTCGAGGGGAGCCTTGCCGCTCTCCTTGCCTTGCCAGTCGCGGATCACACAGTCAGTCATGGGTGTTCTCCTCAGTTCGCGGCGGGGACGCCCACCCGCCGGGCCGGGCGGATGTCGAGCAGGGCGCCGGGCTTGCCCGGGACCGAGCCCTTCACCACGAGCAGGTTGCGTTCCGCATCCACCTTGAGGATGGTGAGGCCGCGGGTGGTGATCTGCTTGCCGCCGTAGCGGCCGGCCATCCGCTTGCCGGGGTAGACCCGGCCGGGGGTGGTGCCGGCACCGGTGGAACCCGGTTCGCGGTGGTTCTTGGAACCGTGGCTCATCGGACCGCGGCTGAAGCCGTGGCGCTTCTGATAGCCCGAGAAGCCGCGGCCGATCGTGTCGCCGCTGACGTCGACCTTCTGGCCGGGGGCGAAGTCACCGACGGTGACGGCGGCCCCGAGCTCGAGGCCGTCGATGGCCTCCAGCCGGTACTCCTTGAGATGCCGCAGGGGCGCCTCGCCGGATTTGGCCAGGTGCCCCTTGGCGGGCTTGTTGACGAGCTTGTCGCGCGTCTCGCCGAAGCCGAGCTGCACCGCGGTGTAACCGTCGGTGGCTTCGCTCTTGAGTTGGGTGATGCGGCAGGGACCCGCTTCGATCAGGGTGACCGGAACGGATCTGCCTTCATCGTCGAAGAACTGGGACATACCCAGCTTCTTCCCGAGAATGCCGATGGACATGGGAGGGAGAACAACACCAGCTGGACTGCCGTGGCGTGCCGCCATGGATCCGGGCCGAGGCCCGACATCCGTGGAGGACCCGCTGGACGGCGGGGGGGCTGAATTCGTGGAATCGCAGATCGACCCGAGGGTCAGGAGCTAGCGAGGCGAATCAGCGGGCTGGGACTTACCGGAAGCGGTGAAGCCTCGGGCAGTATCCCGACGGTCCTGACAGCGACGGGCGCTGCGGGATTCGTACGGGCCGGGAAGGGTTCGTCACCACTGACGGACCCGTACCGTTCTCTGGAGGCCCGGCTAGCGGACGGGCGCAGATCATCGGCACAAGAGACAACAGTACCCCATGGTGTGCGCCACCACCCCCGGGGCCCTTGTCGGCTGCCAGACTCAGCCCCGATTCGCCTGCCGCTCCCGATGCCCCTGCTGATGACCGGCCGTGGTTTCCGCACCGAGCTGGAGCGCTGCGGTGCCCTCGCCCTGTTCGTGCCGCTCGAGGGCGGTGCCGAGACGCGGCTGCTGCGCCGGCTGCGGGCGGCTGGCTACCGGGCCCACCTCACCTCCGCCCGCGGCCTGGGGGATCCGGAGGCCTACCTGATGCAGCTGCACGGCATCCGGCCGCCCCACCTGGGCCACCACAGCGTCGGCCGGGCGGCCGCCGTGGGTGAGGTGCAGCGGGTGATGCCCCTGCTCGGCCCCCAGCTGGCCGGCGACGGACCGGTGCTGCTGTGGCTGCTGGAGGGCCAGGTACTGAGCCACTCCGAGCTGGCCGCTCTGTGCGAGCTCTGCCGCCGCGAACCCCGCCTGAAGCTGGTGGTGGAGATGGGCGGCGCCCGGGCCCTGCGCTGGCAGCCGCTTGAGCAGCTCGTGGCCGCCTGAGCTGGGTCCCCCCATAGCCTGGGTCCGTTCCGCGGACTCCATGGCCTTGAGTGAGCGGCTCGGATTGATCTGGGGTTCGGCCTTCTTCGCCGGCTCCCTGGCCCAGGCCACGGCCTGGCTCACTGGCCAGCCGGCGGTCGTGCTGCTTCTGGCGATCGGCCTGCTTACGGGCCATGCCGGTTTCGACCTGGTCCATCCCGAGAACCTCGGCGCGGGTCTGGAGCCCCTGGTCGGTCTGCTGGTCAGCCTGGTGCTCTTCGACGGCGGGCTCAATCTGCGCCTGGCCGGCCGCGACCTGCAGCGCTCCGTGCTGCAGCTGGTGCTGGTGCGCCTGGTGCTCGGGCTTCCCCTGGCGGCCCTGCTGGCCCACCTGCTGGCGGGCCTGCCCTGGTCCCTGGCGCTGGTCTACGGCGCCATCGCCCTGGCCACCGGTCCCACGGTGGTCACCCCGATGGTGCGCCAGCTGCGCCTGGCACCGAAGCTGGGCCAGCTGCTGGAGGCCGAGGGCCTGATCCTCGAACCGGTCAGTGCCGTACTGGGTCTGGTGCTGCTCCAGGTGACCCTGGGGGACCTTGGCAGCTGGCAGGAGGTGGCCTCCCGGCTGCTGCTGCGCCTGGGGGGTGGGGTGGTTCTCGGCGGCCTGGCCGGGCTGCTGCTCTCGGAGGCCCTGCGGCGCCTGGGGGCCGTGGCGGCGTCCCGCAGCTCGGAGGGGGCGCCCGCCGCCGGTGGCGATGGCCTGGAGCTCCAGCTCACCCTCGGCGTGCTGTTCCTGATGTTCAGCGGCTGTGAGGCGTTGCTGCCGGAGTCGGGCCTGCCGGCGGCGGTGGGCGCCGGGGTGGTGGTGGGGCTGCGCCTCGACGGGGCCGCCACCCAGCTCGACGAGCTGATCCGCCAGCTGGCCATGCTCGCCATCACCGTGCTGTTTCCCCTGCTGGCGGCCGATGTCTCCTGGGCCGAGCTGAGTCCCCTCGGCCTGGGCGGCCTGGGCTGCGTGCTGGCCCTGATGCTGGTGCGCTGGCCCCTGATCCAGCTGACGGGCCTGGGCCTGCCCAGCCTCGACTGGAGGGAGAAGGCCCTGCTCAGCTGGATCGCCCCGCGCGGCATCGTCACGGCGGCGGTGGTGAGCCTGTTCGCCCTCGAGCTCGACCGGGCCGAGGTGCCCGGCGGCGCCACCCTCAAGGGGCTGGTGTTCCTGACCATCCTGATGACCGTCGGCCTGCAGGGGTTCACCGCCCCCTGGCTCGTGCAGCGCCTCGGTCTCGCCCAGCCCGAGGTTGCGCCGGAGCCTGCCGGAAGCGGCTGAGGGCCCGGCCGCTGGCAGGATCGTTTCTCCCCCGCGCGCCATCGATGGGTGCCTTGCCCAGGGACCCCGCGCCGCTGCTCCGGCAGGACCCCGGGCAGGCCCTTGCCGCCGGCGGCTGGGTGAAGCTGATCGGCGGCGCCAGCAACCAGGACCTGTCCGCCATCGAGGATCTGGCCGGGATCCACACCCTGGCCGGGGTCCACTGCATCGATGTGGCCGCCGATCCGGCAGTGGTGGCCGCCGCCCGGCGTGGCATCGCCTGGGCCGAGGCCCGGGGCGCGGCCCGGCCGTGGCTGATGGTCAGCCTCAGTGACGGCCTCGACCCCCACTTCCGCAAGGCCTGGTTCGATCCGGGCCGCTGTCCGCCCGCCTGCCCCCGGCCCTGCGAGCGGGTCTGCCCCGCCCTGGCCATCGGCGGCATGGGGGTGGTGGAGGAGCGCTGCTACGGCTGCGGCCGCTGCCTGCCCGCCTGTCCCCTGGGGCTGATCGAGGAGCGCAGCCAGGTGCTGGAGGCGGCCGGCGTGGGGGGCCTGCTGGCGCAGCTGGCCCCGGACGCGGTGGAGCTTCACACCCGGCCGGGACGGCTGGAGGCCTTCGCTGAGCGGGTGGAGCAGCTGGCGGCCAGCGGCGTGCCGCTGCGGCGGGTGGCGGTGAGCGCCGGCCTGGAGGGAGGGACCACGGTGGAGGGGCTGGCGGCGGAGCTCTGGGCGCGGTTCCGTCTGCTGCGCGGGGCCGGCTACCAGCCGCTCTGGCAACTGGACGGCCGGCCGATGAGCGGGGATGTGGGGGCCGGCACGGCCCATGCGGCGGTGCGGCTGCTGGAGCAGCTTGGGCCGCTGGCCCCCCCGGGGCCCCTGCAGCTGGCCGGCGGCACCAATGCCCACACCCTGGCAGTGCTGGCCCGCTCCCCGGCGGCCGGGCCCCGGGCTGCCGGGGTGGCCTTCGGTGGGGTGGCCCGTCGCCAGCTCCAGCCCCTGCTGCAGAAGGCCCAGGCGGAGGGACGGCGGCTGCTCGACCTGCCCCTGCTCTGGCCCCGGGCCCTGGAGATCGCCGCGGCGCTGGTGACCCCCTGGCTGGCCCTCGCTGCCGCCGGCCCCTGAGGCCTGGCTAGAACGAACGGGCAGCTCCCCCCGGCGTCCCCTGGAGCCCTCGCCCCCCCCTTCCCTCTCCCCCCAGCGGGTCACCGACGACCTGGACCGTCTGCTGGCCGTGCTGCCTCCCGTGGTGCAGCGGGCCCTGGCGGGGCCGGAGCAGCGGCAGAACCTGCTGGAGGTGGTGCTCGACCTGGGCCGGGTGCCGGAGGCCCGCTACCCCGGCCGCGTCCTGGCCCTGGGCACCGATGCGATCGAGCGTTCCGATCTGGCGGCGGTGCTGCAGCGGCTCGGCCCCTTCGGCGGTGACAACCGGGCCGGCATCGAGCGCACCCTGCACCGCATCAGCGCCATCCGCAACCGCACCGGCGACGTGGTGGGCCTCACCTGCCGGGTGGGCCGGGCCGTGTTCGGCACGGTGGCGATGGTGCGCGACCTGCTGGACACCGGCCAGTCGCTGCTGCTGATGGGCCGCCCCGGTGTGGGCAAGACCACGGCCCTGCGCGAGATCGCCCGGGTGCTCGCCGACGACCTGCAGCGTCGGGTGGTGGTGATCGACACCAGCAACGAGATCGCCGGTGACGGCGACATTCCCCACCCGGCCATCGGCCGGGCGCGGCGGATGCAGGTGGCGCGGCCGGAGCTGCAGCATCAGGTGATGATCGAGGCGGTGGAGAACCACATGCCCGAGGTCATCGTCATCGATGAGATCGGCACCGAACTGGAGGCCCAGGCGGCCCGCACCATCGCCGAACGGGGGGTGATGCTGGTGGCCACGGCCCACGGCAACGAACTGGCCAACCTGATCCGCAACCCCACCCTCAGCGATCTGGTGGGCGGGATCCAGTCGGTGACCCTGGGGGACGAGGAGGCCCGCCGCCGGCGCACCCAGAAGACCGTGCTGGAACGGGCGGCCGAGCCCACCTTCCCCCTGGCGGTGGAGATGCACAGCCGCCACCGCTGGCTCGTGCACCGCGACGTGGCCGGCACCGTGGACCTGATGCTGCGCGGCCAGGCCACCCACCCCCAGGCGCGTGAGCTGGGCGGCGACGGCCGCCTGTTGCTGCGTGACGACGGCCCCGCCGCCCGCCCGGCCCCGCCGCCCGCCTGGGCCACCCCCCGGCCGCCCGCCTGGCCCGCCGCCCCGGCCCCCCGGCGCCCCGGTCCTGCTCCTCTGGCGGTGGTGCCCCTGCCCGATCCGGCGGCGCCCCGCCCGGTGGCGTCCCCTGCCCTGCGGATCTACGGGGTGGGAGTGGCGGCCCAGCAGCTGGAGGAGGCGGTGCGGCGCCGCCAGTTGCCGGTGGAGGTGGTGGAGGAGCCGGAGCAGGCCGATGCTCTGCTGAGCGTGCGCGGCCAGCTGGGTCGTGATCCGGAGCTGCGGCGCCAGGCCCGCGACCTGGGCCTGCCGATCCTGGTGATCAAGTCGGACACACCCCACCAGCTGCAGCGGGCCATGGAGCGCCTGCTGGAGCGGCGCCAGGGGGAAGGCGGCACCGTGGATGGGGAAGAGCCGGGCGGCGTCGGTACGGCCCACCCCGATGACGCCCATGCGGCCCTGGAGGAATGCCGCCTGGCGGTGGAGCAGGTGGTGCTGCCCCAGGGCCGGCCGGTGGAGCTGCTGCCCCGCAACGAAACGGTGCGGGCCCTGCAGGCCGAGCTGGTGCATCACTACCGCCTGCGCAGTGCGGTCTTCGGCCGCGGCCGGCAGCAGCGGCTGCGCGTCTTTCCCGCCTGAGGGGGCCTGCCGCCAGGGTGGCCGCGGGCGAGTTGACGAAGGACCAGCCACTGTGGGTAACTAGCAAGGCGCCGGTGACCGACCGACGTCTTTTCCCATCCCATGGGTTGATTGGGCCGTCGCCAAGCGGTAAGGCATCGGGTTTTGGTCCCGACATTCCTAGGTTCGAATCCTAGCGGCCCAGTTTTTTCTCCTTTTCCCGCCGGTGACTGAACGCCCTCTGCTGGTGTTCGATTTCGACGGCGTGCTGGTGGACGGCATGGCCGA
>CAZBMT010000124.1:0-6786 GCA_964492645.1 uncultured Cyanobium sp.
CAGCACCATCTTTCCGAAGACGCCGATCTGGGCCGCCTCGTACGACTTCTGCAGGGTGAGGTAGGGCTCGTCCCAGTCGGCCCAGATGCCCCAGCGCCGGAAACCGCCCTTCTGGGCCTCCACCTGCTCGAGGGCATAGGCGTGCGCCCGCCGCCGCAGGTCGATGGGGGTGAGCTGGCGCCGCTCCTCGCTGCCCAGGCCCTGCAGCACCTTCAGTTCGATCGGCAGGCCGTGGCAGTCCCAGCCCGGCATGAAGCGGGCCCGCCGCCCCTGCAGCAGGGCGTGCTTGTTGATGATGTCCTTGAGGATCTTGTTGAGGGCATGCCCCACGTGCAGGGCGCCGTTGGCATACGGCGGACCGTCATGGAGGGTGAAGGGGGGGCCCGGGTTGCCGCGGCTCAGCCGCCGGTAGAGATCCTGCGCCTTCCAGAAGGCCTGCAGCTCCGGCTCCCGCACCCGGGCGTTGGCCCGCATCGCGAAGGGCGTCTGCAGCAGGTTGAGCGTGTCCTTGTAGGACGCCGGGCTTGCCGTCACGTCGCCGGGGCGCGAGAAGGCTGGATTATCCCGCCTCGCCGAGACCCTCCCCGGCGTCCGCCGGCTCGGGCGGGCTGACGGGGTCAGGCGTTTCCGGCACCGCCTGCTCCAGCAGGGCATCGATCACCTCGAAGCTCTCCACCACCAGCGGGCCGTCCTCCGGCCCGGGATCTTCACGCGGTTCCGTATGCACCGCGGTGGTTTCGGCCACCTGCGTGGAATCGGCCTCCGGGCGCACCCAGCGCTTGGTGCCGGAGGGCGGGGCGGAGCGCCGTTCCGCCAGCCACTCCGCCAGGCCGTTGACCACCCCGGCCGCCTGCTGCAGCAGCTGGGCCAGGGAGGCGCCCAGTTGGCCGAGGCTGGTCCGCCAGCGCTCCCACGACCACAGCCGCCGCTGCTCCTCCTCACTGAGCAGGCGCCAGCGGGCCTGGCCCACCTCCACCCCCAGCCGGCCGATCAGCAGCCCGCCGCAGAGCACCGCCAGCATCGGCGCGCCGGTGAGGCGCTCGGCGCTGGTGACGAGCACCAGACCCAGCAGCAGCACCACCGCTCCCCACACCGAATCCCTGGCCCGGCTCAGTTCCGTGGCCAGCAGGGGCAGCAGCAGCAGCAGCAGCCCCAGCAGCAGGGCCAGGAAGCCTCCGAAGGTGGCGAGCATGGCCGGGGCGACGTCTCGACCCATTCTGGTCGGTGGCGACCGGCGGGACTCGTAAGCATGGCCGTGGGGAATCTGCGTAGAGTCGGCGGGCGCCCACCTGGCGGAATTGGTAGACGCGCTGGGTTTAGGTTCCAGTGGCTCAGGTCGTGGGGGTTCAAGTCCCCCGGTGGGCATTCCTCCGTGGTCAGGGTCCAGGGGTCTCGCCCGGCCGGCGCACCTACGCTGCCCACCATCAGGAACTGATGCATGAAGAGCTTTTCCCGCCAGCTCACGGCGCTCCTTCTCGGGGCGGGAGCGCTGCTGGCGGCGTCCCCCGCCAGGGCCCTCCAGGAGATCCAGCTCAGCCTGCCCCTGATCGAGACGCCCTTCACCATCCGGATCAGCGAGCTCCGGGATCAGCGCAGCCTGCTCTCCGGTGACAGTGATCTTGCCGAGCTGGACCGGGCCACCGACGGGGCCATCGGCCGCAAGCTGGTGCGGGCCTTCCAGACCCCCCTCCCCCTGCCGGTCAAGGCCTTCGCCGAGCAGTCTGTGGGGTCGCCTCTGGTCAACCAGGTGCTGCTGCTGCTCTCGTCGGTGGTGCTGGTGGAGGGCGTTCGGCAGCCGATGGACACCAGCGAGCTGGCCGCGTCGCTGGCCACCAGCCAGGCGAAGGGCAGCCTGAGCCTGCTGGATGTGCTGGAGGCCCTGCCTGGCAGGAGCGCGTCGGTGGATCTGCAGCGGGTGGTCCTCGCCATCGACCGTGTCACCGACCAGCAACGCCTGGGCCACTCCCTGGCGACGACCCTGCCCCCCGCGGCGATCAATCCCGCCCTCAGCCAGACCGGGCCGCGGGCGGTGAAGCGCCAGGAGCTGGCCATCCCCGTCAGGCACCGTCCCAGGCCCCTGCAGGTGGTCACGATCCAGCCGGAAACGGGCGCCAACGGCCGCCTGGTGCTGATCTCCCACGGCCTCTGGGACGATCCCGAAAGCTTCGAGGGCTGGGGCCGGCACCTGGCCAGCCACGGCTACACGGTGCTGCTGCCCCGCCACCCCGGCAGCGACCGGACGCAGCAGCAGGCCATGCTCTCCGGCCAGACGCCGCCCCCCAGCCCGGATGACCTGAAGCTGCGGCCCATGGACATGACCGCTGCGATCGATGCGGCCGCCGCCGGCAGCCTGGCCCTGCCGGCGGGGCTGCGCACCGATGCCGTCGTGGCGATGGGCCAGTCCTATGGCGCCACCACGGTGCTGCAGCTGGCCGGGGCCCGGCCCAGCGCCGCCCTGCTCAACCGCTTCTGCAAGGACGTCAGCAACCCCGCCCGCAACATCAGCTGGGTGCTGCAGTGCAGTTTCCTCACCTCCGCCGACCAGGCGGGCCTGGCCGATCCCCGGGTGCGGGCGGTGGTGGCCGTCAGCCCGCCGATGTCGCTGCTGTTCGACCAGGGCTCGGCCCGCGCCATGAATGGCCGGGTGCTGCTGGTGAGCGGCACCCGCGACTGGGTGGTGCCCTCCGGTCCTGAGGCCCTCAGGCCCATGGCGCTGGAGGCGCGCAACGCGGGCGGCGGCCACCGCTTGGTGCTGGCCAGGGATGGCGACCACTTCAACCTGCGCTCCCACTACGAGCAGGGCGGCGGCGCCCTGCGGGGCCTGCTGCTGGCCTGGACCGACGGCGCCTTCGCCGCTGGTCCCGCCGCAGCCCCGGGTCCGGACGCCCCGCCGCTGCTGCCCCCCGACGGCTGGGGCGACACGGAGTTCCCCCTGGTGGACGTCACCGCCAGCCTGCCCAGCCTGGCGATCGGCCCCAACCAGCCGTGACGACTCAGGCCCGGCGGCTGTCGCGCCGCACGGGCGGTTTCCGTAATCTGGGGCCTCCGTCGGGAATCCGGACCTGGCCCAGTCCATGACAGACACGCTGGCACCCACGTCCGCCCCCGCGGCTTCCACCACGCCCGTGCCGCGACTCAGCGTCCCCAGGGAGTTCCTCGACCCCCCCGCCGCCTGGAACCCCACCGTGGGCCTGTTCCTGGCGGGCTACGGCCTGGCGGCCCTGACGATCTGGGGCTGGTTCGTGGGCGGCTGGCCCCTGCCGCCCCTGCTGGCCCTGGGCTTCCTGGCCCTGCACCTGGAGGGCACCGTCATCCACGACGCCTGCCACAACGCCGCCCATCCCAACCGCATCTGGAACGCGGTGATGGGCCATGGCGCCGCGCTGCTGCTCGGCTTCAGCTTCCCGGTGTTCACGCGGGTGCATCTGCAGCACCACGCCCACGTCAACGACCCCAGGCACGATCCCGACCACATCGTCAGCACCTTCGGGCCCCTGTGGCTGATCGCGCCTCGGTTCTTCTATCACGAAGTCTTCTTCTTCCGCCATCGCCTCTGGCGCCACAACGAGCTGTTCGAGTGGGTTCTGGCCCGCACCGTCTTCGTGCTGATCGTCGTGGCGGCCGCCCGCCACAATTTCCTGCCCTTCGTCTTCAACTGCTGGTTCGCCCCGGCCCTGATGGTGGGCGTCACCCTCGGTCTTTTCTTCGACTACCTGCCCCACCGCCCCTTCCAGTCCCGCAACCGCTGGCACAACGCCCGGGTCTACCCCAGCAGGCTGATGAACTGGCTGATCATGGGCCAGAACTATCACCTGATTCACCACCTCTGGCCGTCGATTCCCTGGTTCGAATACCAGCCGGCCTATCACGCCACCAAGCCGATCCTTGACGCCAAGGGCTCCCCCCAGCGGCTGGGGTTGTTCGAGAGCCGCACCGACAGCCTCAACTTCCTCTACGACATCTTCCTGGGGGTGCGCTCCCACAAGAAGCGCCGCAGCCGGTTGCGGCCCCTGGCCCGGCTGATGCCCACCCGCCATGCCCGCCGGCGGGTGCTCGAGCTGCTGCATCGCACCGCCGTTTCCCCCGTGCGTTAGTCGCCCAGGATCTTCGGCACCCGGAAGAAATCCCCCTCCCTCTGGGGAGCCAGGGAGAGCAGTTCCTCGCGCACCGGGGTGGGGTCCACCACGTCGGGCCTGGTCACGTTGACCACCTCCACCGCCCGGGTGGTCGGTGGCACCCCCTCGGTGTCCACCTGCTCGAGGTGGGCGACGTAATCCAGGATGCGCTCCAGCTGAACGGTGTAGGTGGCGATCCGCTCCTCGGGCAGGGCCAGGCGGGCCAGCTGGGCCACCTTGCGCACATCGTCGGCCGTGATCCGCTCCATCGTCGCTCGCTGCTTCGGGACCGAACCTAGCTGCGGCCGCCGCCTCCCCCTCAGCCGGCCTCCCCGTCCGGCCCCAGGAAGTCGGCCAGGTCGTCGGCCAGGGCCGCCGCCGCCAGCTCCAGGAAGCGGGCGCCGTCGTCGGCCGTGGCCAGGAAGGGGTCGGAGCCCATACGGCCGTCAGGGTGGCGGCGGCGGAAGTCTTCGGGGCCATGGATCGGCCCGGCGGGGGCCGCCTCCGGCAGGGGACGCTGCTTGGCGGCCAGGCTGGGCTCCAGGTGCAGGGTGAGGGCGATCTCGCTGGGGGTGGCATGGTGCCCCTCCCGGTCGCCGTAGCGATCGCGGGCCTCGCGCATCACCGGGCCGGCGGTGAACCAGTTGGCCAGACGGCAGCGCAGCCGCTCGGTCCCGGGCAGGCCCCGGGAGGCGGCCGTGCCATAGGCCTGGGCGAAGGCGGCCCGGGCGGTGGCGATGTTGCCGCCGTGGCCGTTGATCACGTAGATGCGCTCGAAGCCGTGGCGCGCCAGCGAGAGCACCACGTCATGGAGCACGGCCAGCAGGGTGGAGGGCTGCAGGCTGATGGTGCCGGCGAAGCCCAGATGGTGCTCGGCCATGCCGAAGGCCTGGGTGGGCGTCACCAGCACCCCGGTGCGGCGCCCCACCTCCAGGGCCACGGCCTCGGCGGTGAGGGCGTCGGTGCCGATGGCGCCGGTGGGCCCATGCTGCTCGGTGGACCCCAGCGGCACGATCACCCCCCGGCAGCGGCCCATGTAGTCCTCCACCTCGGGCCAGCTGCGCAGCTGCAGCCGGATCGCCTCCGCGGTGGCGACGGGGCCCGGAACCGTGCCGGGGACTGGAGCGGTGCTGGGCATCGATCGGGTCATGGTGAACATGGCGGCCGGCGCCGGGCTGCCTAGGATCGACCCTATCCGCGGCGTCACGATGCTGCATCGCAAGCTCGACCGATTTCGCCTGGAGCAGCGACCGGTCTGGGTCTACCTGCTGGACCAGCAGCGCTGGATCGAGAGGGCCCTGGTGGTGGAGATCGAGGGGGATCTGGTGACCCTCCGCTACGACGACGAGGATGGCGACGAGCGCCACAGCTGGGAGGAAAGCGTCCGGCTGGCATCGATCGGGGCCGTCAGCACCCGGCTGGCCTCGGTGAGCCGCTCGGCCGATGCCGACGACCTGCCCACCACCGGCGACTGCCCCGAGGCCGAACGGCTCGGGAGTTCCTGATCCCTGCCTCAGTGGGCGGTGCCGTTGCCGTCGTAGTCGTCGGTGTCGTAGTAGCCGCCCTTGGTGCCGAAGAACAGGGTGGTCAGCACGAACAGGCCGCTGACGGCCAGCAGGACGGTGCCGAGGTTGAAGCTGGCGGTTTCCATGGTTGATCCGTTGATCGGCGAGCCCCTGGCGATGCAGGGCTCCCACCACTGTGGCTCCGCTCTTCCCCAGCAGTGCGCCGGGGAGTATCACGGTCCGCTTCCCCGCACGAACCCCTGCACCATTCCCCAGCGTTGCTGCCTGTGAACGCCGTGGTTGCTGACGCCCTCCCCCCGCCCTTCTTCGCCCGCCCCGCCGAGGTGGTGGCGCCGGAGCTGATCGGCTGCCTGCTGCTGCGGCGTCAGCCGTCGGGCGCCCTGCTGTGGGGGGTGATCGTCGAGACCGAGGCCTACTGCCAGAGCGAGCCGGCCTGCCACGGCCACCGCCGCCGCTCGGCCAGCAACGACACCCTCTTCGGCGAGCCCGGCCGCTTCTACGTCTACCTGACCTACGGCGTGCACCACTGCGTCAACGTGGTCACCGGCCGGCGGAACTGGGCCAACGGGGTGCTGCTGCGGGCGGCCGCCCTGCCGGGGGCGGCGGAGCGGGCGGCGGCGGGGCCCGGTCTGCTGGCCCGCCGCTTCGCCATCGACCGCCGTCAGGACGGCTGGATCGCCGCGCCGGCCTCGGGCCTGTGGCTCGCAGCCCGGCCGCCGGCGCTGGCGACGCTGCTGGCGGGGCCGGGGCCCCAGGGGGAGGCGCCGCTGCTGCAGACCCAGCGCATCGGCGTGTCCCAGGGGCAGGAGCTGCCCTGGCGCTGGTATCTGCGCGCCAGCCGCAGCGTCAGCCGGCGGGCCCGCGGCGACCGGACACCCCGCCAGGATGGCCTCGCCGCCCTGCTGGCCTCTACGGTTGGGGCGTTCGAAGGGAGCAGAACGCCTTGAGCGGCTGGAGTCACCGCCATGTGCTCGACCTGGCGTCCTTCTCGGTCGATGACTTCGCCACCGTTCTCGAACTGGCCCAGCGTTTCCGGGCCCTGCCGGTGGCCGGCGCGCGCCGCCTGCCCGCTCTCCAGGGCCGGCTGATGACCAGCCTGTTCTTCGAGCCCAGCACCCGCACCCGCAGCAGCTTCGAGCTGGCCG
>CAZBMT010000125.1:0-6785 GCA_964492645.1 uncultured Cyanobium sp.
TTCGGCTGCAGCGCCGCCACCGCCACCCGGGTGGTGAAGGCCGCCATCGGCGCCGAGCGTTACGAGCAGATCAAGCTGGAGCGCGGCAAGGGCCCCTCAGGGCGCAGGGCCCCCACCGCTCCCCCCAACGACGCCACCGCAACTCCATCCGGGCCCCTGTTCGAGCAGGCCGAAACCCAGTCCTCACCATCCGCCGCAGGGCCTGCCGCCACCGGCGACACGGCAGACCAGGACGGCTCCACTCCCGCCAGCTTCGAACCCTCAGGCACCGAGGCCGCCACTGCCGAGCTTTCAGGCTTTGAAGCAGCCAGGTCTGAATCTCCAGAAGGCGACGCTTCCGCTGCCGAGTTTCCATACGACGCGGATTCACGTTCCGAAGTTCCCGGCGCCAATCCTTCCACTGCCGATTTCCCGGACGCGGAGGATTTCCTTCCTCATGCCTCCGGCACGGCGGAGTCAGACGCGCATTCCGGCAGCGAGCGGCCGGTCGTTGCACCCCTGAGCCTCGAAGCGCCCGGCTCAGCTCCTACCGGCCTCGAAGCTTCTGGCTTCGACAGCCCCTACCGCAACGACAGCGAGCCCCGTGCGCCCTACGGCTCCGGGGCCTCCCATGGCGATCCCACCGGGCAGGATCCCGCCGCCGGCTCAGACGCCGACGTCGATGACGATTCCCAGGTGCTGGCGATCGACGATGCCGATGACTTCGCGGAGGAGGCCGACGAGAGCGACGCGGATGCCGACAGCGACGGCGATGGCGAAGACGCCGACGATGAACTCGACCTCTTCACGCCCGTGCCGGTCGGCGAAACCCTGCTCGACCGCCCCGCCGCCACCTGCCAGCCCTTTGAGGCCGCTCCCCTTCCTGCCAGCCTATACATGCTGGTCGACAAAACCGTGGAGCTGCAGGACCGGCCCCTGAGCGACTTCCCCGAACTCGGCCTGCTGCCGGAAGAGGAATCCCAGCGCCGCGCCCTGGTGGTGTTCAGCAACCCACGCCAGGCCAAGCGTCACTGCGGCCGCACCCAGCGGGTGATCCAGGTGCCCGACAGCCAGGTGATCCGCCGCACCGCTCCCTACCTGCTGCGCAAGGGCATCACCCGGGTGGTGCTCGAAGGGGCGCTTTATTCCCTGCCCGGATCCTGATCGGCGCCCGGCATCAGCAGCGCCGTGGCGGCCCCGCCGCTGATCACGCCCACCACCAGCGCCAGGCCCACCAGAAAGCCGCTGGGTAGCGGAGCACTGCGTCCGAAACCGAGCCGCAGCTGGGGCCGGTCGTTGAGGTTCTGCCCGCCCAGGCACAGCACCACGAGCAGCAGCAGGCCGCCGGTCACGCTGCCGGCCAGGAGTCGAAGGCGCACCAGCATGGCGGCGGCGGTGGTTGAAGAGGTCGCCCCCTGAGTGTGACGTGCCGGCGGACTGCCGGCCTCCATTGCGCTGCGGGGCATGAGCGTGCTGAGGGTTTCCAGCACTCAGGCGTTGGGGGAGCAACTCACCAGCTTTCAGGCATGGGGAATCTCCTTTCGGGGCGGCCACTGCCGCTGCCACTGTCGCTGACCCGCTCCTAGGCGGCGCCATGGAGATCCTGCTCAGCAGCCGGGCCCTTCTCATCCAGTCCCTCCTCAGCCGGGTCCTCGGCTTGCGGTGCGTCGCGGTGCAGCAGGGCGTAGAGGTCGCGGCGGCTGTGACCGGTGCGTTCCGCCAGGGTGCGGGCGGCTTCCCGCTTGCTGAGCCCATCCCCCAGCAGGACCTCCAGTTCGGCCTGCAGCGCGGCATCGTTCCAGGCGGGTTGCGCCGCTGGGGGCGCGCCGCCCAGCACCAAGGTGCACTCCCCGAGCGGCGGCACCCGGCGGAAGTGGTCCAGGGCGGCGGCCACCGTGGGCCCCACCTGCTGCTCATGGCGCTTGGTGAGTTCCCGTGCCACCCGCAGCGGGCGATCGCCCAGCAGCTCCAGCACATCTTCCAGCAGGGCGATCAACCGGTGAGGCGCCTCGAACAGCACCAAGGTGCGCGGCTCGGCCGCCAGTTCCTGCAGCTGACGCCGGCGTTGGCTGGGCTTGGCGGCGAGAAATCCCTCGAAGCAGAAGCGGCCGCTCGGCAGGCCGCTGCTCACGAGCGCGGTGGTGACGGCGCAGGGGCCAGGAATGCACACCACCTCCAGCCCCGCCTGCCGCGCGGCGGCCACCAGCGGTTCGCCGGGATCGGAAATGCCTGGCAGGCCGGCGTCGCTGATCACTGCCAGCCGCTCGCCCCGCTGCAGCGCCTGCAGCAGTTCGGGCAGGCGGGTGGCCTGGTTGTGCTGGTGAAAGCTCAGCAGCGGCCGGCGAATGCCAAGCCGAGCAAGCAACTGACCGCTGTGGCGGGTGTCTTCACAGGCGATGCGATCGACCTGCTCCAGCACCAGCCGGGCCCGGGGGGAGAGATCAGCGAGGTTGCCGATCGGAGTGCCCACCAGATAGAGCACGCCCGCCGCCGGTTCGGCGCCAAGCGCGCCCCTTGAGGATGCCGCGTTAGCCGCAGGGGCGCCGAGAGGAAGCGCTTCATCACCCGATGGTGCGGCCATGGCTGGCGGTGGGTTGGGGGCAGTGGGCTGCCACAGGGGCAGCCCCGTTGACCTCAGACCGCCACCGGTTCCTGGGAGACGCCGCGCAGGGTGAGGTTGATGCGGCCGCGGTTGTCGATCTCACGCACACGCACGGTGACGGGATCACCCACCTTCACCACGTCTTCGACCTTCTCGACCCGGGCTTCCGAGAGCTGGGAGATGTGGATCATGCCTTCCTTGCCGGGAAGGATCTCCACGAAGGCGCCGATCGGGATGATGCGGGTGACGGTGCCACTGAACTGCTCCCCTTCGCTGATGCGACGGGTGAGACCTTCAACGATGCGCTGGGCCTCCTCGGCGGCGGCGCCGTCGTGGCTGGCGATCGTGACGATGCCGCCGTCCTCGATGTCGATCTTGGTGTTGGTGCGCTCGGTGATGCCCTTGATCGTGCGGCCGCCGGGGCCGATCACCGTGCCGATCAGCTCCGGATCGATGCGGAAGCTGAGCAGGCGCGGGGCGTGGGGGGAGAGGACGTCGCGGGGCTTGTCGATGGCCTCGAGCATCTTGCCGAGGATGTGCAGCCGGGCCGGGCGGGCCTGGTTGATCGCTTCGGCGATCGTCTTCACCGCCAGGCCGGTGATCTTCATGTCCATCTGCAGGGCGGTGATGCCCTTCTCGGTGCCGGCCACCTTGAAGTCCATGTCGCCGAGGAAGTCCTCGATGCCCTGGATGTCGGTGAGGATGCGCACCTCCTCACCCTCCTTGATCAGGCCCATGGCCGCGCCGCTCACCGGAGCCGCCAGGGGCACGCCGGCGTCCATCAGGGCCAGGGTGCTGCCGCACACCGAGCCCATCGAGGTGGAGCCGTTGGAGCTGAGGCACTCCGACACCACCCGCAGCACGTAGGGGAAGCTCTCCTTGGAGGGCAGCACGGGGATCAGGGCCCGCTCGGCGAGGGCGCCGTGACCGATCTCGCGGCGGCCGGGGGAGCGCATCGGCCGGGTCTCACCGACCGAGTAGGGGGGGAAGTTGTAGTGGTGGAGGTAGGTCTTCTCGCTGTTGGGGTTGAGGTCGTCCATCTCCTGGGCGTCGCTCGGGGTGCCGAGGGTGGCGCAGGAGAGCACCTGGGTGAGCCCGCGCTGGAACAGGCCCGAGCCATGGACGCGCTTGGGCAGAACGCCGGCGGCGGCCTGGATGGGGCGCACCTCGTCGAGGCTGCGGCCATCCACCCGCTTGCCCTCGACGATGATCTGCTGACGCATCAGCTTCTTGGTGAGGCTCTTGTAGGTGTTGCCCAGCAGCTTGCCGTTGCTGCTCACGGCCACCTTGATCGGATCCTCGCCATCGAGGGCGGCGATCTTCTCGCCCACCTCGGCCTTGATGGCATCGAGCTTCTCGTCACGCTCGGACTTGGTCTGCCCGAACTGCTTGAGCACCTCACCGATGCCCTTGGCGCATTCCTTCTCCAGGAAGGCGGGCAGGGCGGGATCTTCGCTGCGCTCCTCGGGCAGCACCTGCTCGATGCCGAGCTCCTTGAGCAGGGCCAGCTGGGCGCGGATCAGCTCGCCGACGGCCTCGTAGCCGAAGTCGATGGCCTCGATCACGTCCTGTTCGGGCAGCTGGTTGGCACCCGCTTCCACCATCACCACGCCGGAGGGGGTGCCGGCCACGACCAGGTCGAGCTCGCTGCGATCGATCTCGCGGAAGCTGGGGTTGAGGACGAAGTCGTCACCCAGCAGGCCGACGCGCACGGCGGCCATGGGACCCATGAAGGGGATCTTCGCCAGCAGGGTGGCCATCGAGGCGCCGGTGACGGCGAGCACGTCGGGGGGAACCCGCTCATCGAGGGACATGCAGGTGGCGACGATCTGCAGGTCGTCCCGCAGCCAGCCCGGGAACAGCGGCCGCATCGGCCGGTCGATCAGGCGGCAGGTGAGGGTGGCCCGCTCGGGGGGCCGGGCCTCCCGGCGCATGAAGCTGCCGGGGATGCGGCCGGCGGCGTAGAGGCGTTCTTCGTAGTCGCAGATCAGGGGCAGGAAATCGATGCCCTCCCGGCCTTTGGAGCGGGTGGCGGTGACCAGAATTGCCGTATCACCGCATTCCACCATCACCGAGCCCCCGGCCTGGGGCGCAAATCGGCCGCTGGTCAGCCGGATCTCCCGACCATCGAAGGAGATCGACTGAGTGTGTCCTTGCACTGGGCGTTATGTCCGTTTTGTTGTCGCCGGCCATTCTCGCATCCGCCCTTCCAGGCCATGAAGAAGGCGCCCTCGCGGGGCGCCTGGGGCGATGCAGAAGCGTTGCGGCGGCAGGGCCAGAGCCCGCTGCTCACCAGCTGGACTTGACCACGCCGGGGAGCTCGCCCTTGTGGGCCCGCTCCCGCAGCTGGTTGCGGCAGAGACCGAAATCGCGGTAATAGCCGCGGGGCTTGCCGGTGGCCCAGCAGCGGTTGCGGATGCGGTTGGGGGCGCTGTTGCGGGGCAGCGACTGCAGCTTGCGGTGGATCTCCAGGCGCTCCATCGGATCGCCGGCCGCATCGAAGGCCTCCTTGAGGGCGGCCCGGCGCGCTGCGAAGCGCTCCACGATCTTGCGGCGCTTCACGTCACGCGCGATCATCGACTTCTTCGCCATGCGGCCGGAAAGGGGAGAAACATCAGCCTGACACCTTACCGCGCGGCCTGTCCGGCCACGGACGATCGTCTTCGGGGACGCCCTCAGCGGCTGAGCAGCTGCTGGATGGCGGGCAGCTGGCTGGTGTCCTTGACGATCAGCACCAGGGAGAGGCCCACCAGGAAGACGAAGCCCGACTGCATGAAGGCCATCTGGTAGCGGTCGGAGAGGGGGCGGCCCCGCACCCCCTCCAGCAGAAGCAGGGCGAACTGGCCGCCGTCGAGCAGGGGCAGGGGCAGGGCGTTGAGCACCGCCAGGTTGATCGAGATCAGGGCGGTGAACAGGAACAGGCTGCTGCCCCCCTGGCTGGCCAGCGACGCCCCCATCTCGACGATCTTCACCGGCCCCGACACCTGGGGCGCGGTTTCACCGAAGTGGGTGAGCAGGGTGCCGAAGCCCTCCACGGTGCGGCGGGTGAGGGCCAGGAAGTCGTGGTTGGCCTGCAGGATCGGCTCCAGCGGGCTGGTGGGGGAGCGGAAGGTTTCGCTGCCGTTCGGTTGCAGCTGGGCGCCGATGCGGCCGATGCCGCCGTTGCCCGTGGGGGTGAGGGGCAGCTGCAGCAGGGTGCCGTTGCGTTCGGCCTGCAGGCGCAGGGTGCGGCCGGGGGCGTCCTTGATGCGCTCGACCAGGGCCAGCACCGCGTCCTGGCCACCGGCCAGGGGGGTGCCGTCGACCGCCACGATGCGATCACCGGGCAGCAGGCCGGAGCCGGCGGCCGCCTGGCCGGGCTGCACGGCGGCCACCACCACACCGGGGGTGGTGCTGAAGCCCGAGGGGATGCCGAGCATCAGCCCCTGGGCCAGCAGCACGCTCCAGGCCAGCAGCAGGTTGGCGATCACACCGGCGGCGATCACCAGGGCCCGCTGGGGCAGGGGCCGGTTGGCCAGCAGATCGGGATCGTCGGCGGCGATGGTGCTGTCCTCCTCGTCGTCGGGGAAGGCCACGAACCCGCCCAGGGGGATGGCCCGCAGGGCGAAGAGCACCCCGCGCCGCTTCCGCTGGATCAGGGCGGGCCCGAAGCCGATCGAGAAGCCGCTGACGCGGATGCCCTGCCAGGTGGCGGCGAAGAAGTGGCCGGCCTCGTGCACCACGATCAGCCCCGCCAGGATCGCCAGCGCCGTCAGTACACCCATTCCGTTTCGAGGCTCCATTGATGCCATTCTGCGGGAACCGCCGCGGCACCGGGACCTCGGAGGTTCCCGCGCCGTGGCTCTGCCTGAGGGGACCGATAGCATGGGCAGATCGATGGGCGGGTCCGCCTGCATGGCTGAGCAACAGACCGGTGAGCAACAGACCGGGGAAATGCCCCAGGAGTTGCGCACCGCCCTGCGCCACGCCCTGCCCCCCGGTGTCTCGGCCAGCATCCGGCTGTCCACGGGCCGCACCGTCTACGTGACGGTGGGCGATGTCAGCCGCACGGGCGCCTGCGTGGTGCGCCGGGGATCTCTCGAGGTGACGGTCGACGAGGAGGTGCTGCTCGACATCAGCGACTACGAGAAGCACCAGAGCGTGTCGCTGCCGGCGCGGGTCCAGTGGGTGAACATCCGCAGCTACAACACCCTGGTGGGCCTGG
>CAZBMT010000126.1:0-6773 GCA_964492645.1 uncultured Cyanobium sp.
CCAAGAAGAGCGGCTGGATCCCCTCCATCAACCTGGGCTGGGGCTACAACGCCCTGACCCAGGCTGAGCTAAATCCCCAGACCGCCACCATTGGCAGAGGAGCAGCCGCGGTTCGGGTGCCCACGTTCAATACGGTCCCCACCTTCAGCCAGTCGGCCAACCGTGCCGCCAGCCAGTCCTGGAGCGTCGGTCTGCAGTGGAACGACGTGTTCATGAAGGGCAACCAGGCCGGCATGGCCGTGGGCCAGCCGGTGTTCGCCACCTCGCTGCGCAATGGCGAAACCCCTCAGGACGGCAACTTCGCCTGGGAGTGGTGGTACAAGTTCCAGGTCACCGACAACATCAGCGTCACCCCGGCGCTCTTCTACCTGAGCCGCCCCAACGGCCAGTTCACCACCGTCGGCCAGTCGAGCAGCGTGCTCGGCGGCCTGATCCAGACCCAGTTCAGGTTCTGATTCCCCGGGTCTCCCCATCGGGACCCTGGGACCAGTGCCCCTTCCTCCTCATACTTCCTCACAACCCTTCAGCCCCCCTTCCCAGGGGGGCTTTTTTCTTGGGCGGTCGTGGCCGGGCCGTCCGGGCGGGCCCATCGGCGATGCTGGAGCCCAGATGGCGCCGCCAGCGCATGGCCAGGACCTCCGCCGACCACTACGCCATCCTCGGGGTCTCGCCTCGGGCCACCACCGCCGAGATCAAGGCCGCCTACCGCGCCCTCGTCAAACGCCATCACCCGGATGCCGGCGGCGATCCGCGCACGATCCTGGCCCTCAATGCCGCCTGGGAAGTGCTGGGTGACGGGGACCGCCGCCGCCACTACGACCACGGAGCGGGCGTGGCCGCGCCGGTGCACACCGCTGGAGGGGGAGGCGCAGCGGCCAGGGGTGCAGAGGCGGGCCGCCATCGCGGCGTCGGCGCCGCCAGTGACGAGGAGCTGCTGGGCTGGCTCCAGCAGGTGTACGTGCCGATCGACCGGCTGATCGGCCAGGTGATCAACCCCTTCCCGGCCCAGCTGCGCTCCCTGGCCGCCGACCCCTACGACGACGAGCTGATGGAGGCGTTCTGCGCCTTCCTCGACCAGAGCCGGCTGCGCATGGAGAAGGTGGAAGCCCTCTACCGGTCCCGGGCCTGCCCATCGGCGGCCAAGGGGTTCGGCCTCAGCCTCTACCACTGCCTCAGCCAGGTACAGGATGCTCTGGTGGAGCTGGAGCGCTACACCATGGGCTACGTCGACAGCTACCTCCATGACGGCAAGGAGATGCTGCGGGAGGCCAGGCTGCGCCGCAGCCGGCTGAAGGAGGAACGGCGCCGGGTGGAGATTTAGGCGGCGCGGCCGATCTGGGCGGCGGGCATGGGCTCGAGCTGGTCGAGCCGCAGCCACACGTCGGGAACGGGCAGGCGCCAGCGGAGCTGGGCGTGCTCCCCCTGGATGGCCAGGATCTCACCGGGCCCATCGAACAGGTAGCCGGGGGGCACCGGATCGCTGGCGCCGGCCTCGAGGCTGTTGGTGTAGGCGATTCTGTTCACCCTGACCAGGGCACCCTTTTTCAGGCTCGCGGGAGCGGCAGGAGCGGACTCAGCCATCGTGGAGAGGAGGGTTCGGCACAGGTTAGGGCTGCTGGAACCTAACCTCGGCACTGGTTTCCGATGGGACGGTGGGCATGCGGCTGCTTCTGCTCGGATGCACGGGTTTCGTCGGCCGGGAGCTGGTGCCGTTCCTGCTCAACCTCGGCCACCAGCTCACCCTGGTGAGCCGGCGCTCCCGGCCCGACAGCGAGGCGGCCGACCCCCGGCTCACCACCCTCTGCTGCGATCCCGCCGATCCGGCCAGCTGGGGCCAGGGGCCGCTGCTGGAAGCCCTGGCGGCCGCCGATGGGGTCGTCAACCTGGCGGGGGAGCCGATCGCCGACCAGCGGTGGACGCCGGTGCACCGCCAGCGGCTGCTGGACAGCCGCATCGGCACCACCACCCAGCTGGTGCGGGCGATGGCGTCCCTGGCCACACCGCCCCGGGTGCTGGTGAACGGCTCGGCCGTGGGGTACTACGGCACCAGCCTGGAGGCCGGCTTCACGGAGGCCAGCCCCCCCGGCGACGATTTCCTGGCCCGTCTCTGCGCCCGCTGGGAAGCCGCCACCCAGGTCGCCCCCGAGGCCTGCCGCATCGTGGTGCTGCGGGTGGGCATCGTGCTCGGGCCCGATGGCGGCGCCCTCGGCAGGATGCTGCCCGTGTTCCGGGCCGGCTTCGGCGGGCCGGTGGGCAGCGGCCAGCAGTGGATGAGCTGGATCCATCGCCACGACCTCTGCCGGCTGATCGTCACCGCCCTCGAGGACGACGCCTACGCCGGCCCGTACAACGCCGTGGCCCCGGAGCCCACCCGTATGGGGATCTTCGCCGCCAGCCTCGGCCGTACCCTGGGCCGCCCCAGCCTGCTGCCGGTGCCCGGGCCCCTGCTGCAACTGCTGCTCGGCGACGGTGCCGCAGTGGTGCTTGAAGGCCAGCAGGTCCGCCCCGAGCGACTGCTGGCCCAGGGGTTCCACTTCCATTACCCGGAGCTCAGCGCTGCCCTCGCCGCTGCCACCAGCCCAGCCCACCGCTGAGCAGGGCCGCCGCCATCAGCAGCCCGATGGCGGGCGTGAACAGCGGCTGCCACAGCCGCTGGAACAGCTCCAGGGGAGCGTCCAGGCTCTGGCCGTGCAGCACCACCGCCACGGCGAAGAACAGAGCACCGGCCAGCACCAGGAACACATCGGCCACCAGCACCGCATCGACGACGCGGCGCACCTGGGCGACGGGGCCGGTGGCGGGAGAGCTCATGCCTGTGGGTGAGCCGGGAGAGAAAAGGCCCCCGGTAAGCCCAAACCTAGACTCCACGGTGCTTGGTGTCCCGTGTGCCCCTTCCCCCTGCCCCCAGGATCCTGCTGATCAGCAACGGCCATGGGGAGGATCTCAATGGGGGATTGATCGCCGATGGTCTGCGCCAGTGTGATCCTGGACTGGAGCTGGCGGCCCTCCCCATCGTCGGGGCCGGATCCGCCTACGGACGCCGCGGCATTCCCCTGCTGTATGCCGGCCGCAGCCTGCCGTCCGGGGGCATGGTGTACCAGGGCCTCAACCTCTGGAAGGACCTGGCGGCGGGTTTGCTGCAGCAGAGCCTGGCCCAGCTCTGGACAGCCTGGCGCCGGGGTCGCCGCTTCGATCTGGTGGTCAGCATCGGCGACCATGTCCCCCTGATCTTCGCCCTGCTCACCGGCCGCCCGACGGTGGTGTTCCTGGTCTCCACCTCGAGCTACTACGAGGGCCGCTTGCGGCTGTCCGCCCTCACCCGCTGGTGCTGCCGGCGGCGGCGGGTGCGCGTGGTGCTCACCCGGGATGCCTTCACCGCCACCGACCTCCAGGCCCAGGGCCAGGCCAAGGCCCTGTTCCGTGGCTACCCGATCATGGACCTGCCGTCACCGGACCCCGCCCAGGTGTTCCGCCTGCCGGGCAGTCGCACCCTGGCGCTGGTCCCGGGCAGCCGCTTCCCGGAGGCCCTCCATAATCTGGTGCTGATGCTGCGGCTCTGCAGCCAGCTGGGCGGCCGGGCCGGACAGGGGCCCTGGCGCTTCCTGGTGGCGATGGTGGAGAGCCCCCACTGGCGGGATCTGGGACCCCTGGCGGCGGCGGCCGGCTGGCAGCTGGACGGTGACGTACTCCGCTCCGCCGGTGATGGGCTGGAGGTGCGGCTGCTGCCGGGGGCCCTGCCCTCGATCCTGGTCGCCAGCGACCTGGTGGTGGGCATGGCCGGCACCGCCGTGGAGCAGGCGGTGGGCTTCGGCCTGCCCGTGGTGCAGCTGGTGGGCCGGGGCCCCCAGTTCAGCTATGCCTTTGCCGAATCCCAGATGCGGCTGCTCGGTCCCACGGTCCACACCGTGGGGCGGCGCCCCGCCGACACGGGAGATCTACAGGAGGCCGCCGACCTGGTCGTCCGTCTGCTGGCCGACCCCGACATGCCGCAGCGCTGCGCCCAGGCGGCCCTGGAGCGGGTCGGCCCGCCCGGGGGCTCGCGGCGCATCGCCGAAACCGTGCTCGAGGCCCTCAACTGGGCCCCCGGCGGCTAACGAGGCCCCGGAGGCGTCAGCTGAGCCAGGTCTTCACCTTCTCCAGGGCCTGCCAGCCCGGCCGCCGCTGCAGCCCATCGGCGATCGAGCCCTGCAGTTCGTCGGCCAGTTCCGGGGCCATCAGCATCACCCGCTTCACCACGTCGATGTGCTCCCGCACCCCCTTGGCGCCGGTCTCCAGCATCGCCACGCTCAGGTTGATGCGGGCCTGGGGATCCTGGGGATTGAGCTTCACCGCGTTGCGGGCCGAGGCCAGGGCCGCCTGGGGCTGGTCGAGCAGCAGCTGCAGCCAGGCCAGACAGGTCCATCCCGCCGACTGCCGCGGCTCCTGGGCCGTGATCTGCAGGAACTCGTCGACCAGCTCTTCGGGAGCGGCCCCCTGCTGGTAGCGGGCGATCGCCTGGTCGAAGCGTGACTCCTGCTGGGCCGTCATGGCGCCTGGGGGTGGTGGGTTGGGGATCGTCAGACTCCCATGCCACGGGACCGCGACGCCATGGACCGGCCGGCCTTCAGACGGCGAAGGAGCTGCCGCAGCCGCAGGTCTGGGAGGCGTTGGGATTGGTGAAGTTGAAGCCGCCGCCGATCAGGGCCGAGGAGAAATCCAGCTGCATGCCGTAGATGTACAACAGGCTTTTCGGGTCACACACCACCCGGAAGCTGGGAGCACCGGCGGGTTCGTAGGTGTAGGTCTCGTCATCGGCAAGGATCTCCGACCCGTCGATGAAATCCATCGTGTAGCTCATGCCGCTGCAGCCGCCGGAGCGCACGCCCACCCGCAGCACCTTCTCGCCCCCCTGGGACGCCATCAGGGTGCCCAGCTGGCGCATGGCAGGCTCGGTGATCAGGATCCCCTTGCCATCCACACCGGTGTGGGTGACAGCCGGACCAGCGGCCACGGCCGCTGCTGGGGTGGACGCGGCTGCCGGGCTGGAGATCGGGGCCTGGGTGGGGCTGCTCATCGTTCGTTGGGGGGCGTTCGCAGCGGCTCGGAACGTAGGGATCGGGCCGCCGGACAACACGGAGAACATCCACTCTATGGAGATCCTTCCCCGGTGGGTAGGCTCCGGTCCATAGAGTCAGGACCTTCACGGGAAACCAAGGGTGCGGGTCGCCATCGTGGGTGCTGGTCTGGCCGGTCTGAGCGCGGCCGTCGATCTGGTCGATGCCGGCCACACGGTCGATCTGTATGAGGCCCGCCCCTTCATGGGGGGCAAGGTGGGCAGCTGGGAGGACCCGGACGGCAACCACATCGAGATGGGGCTGCACGTCTTCTTCTTCAACTACGCCAATCTCTTCGCCCTGATGCGCAAGGTGGGCGCCTTCGACAATCTCCTGCCCAAGGAGCACTGGCACCTGTTCGTCAACCGCGGCGGCGACCTGCGGGCCCTGGATTTCCGCTTCCCCATCGGCGCCCCGTTCAACGGCCTCAAGGCCTTCTTCACCACCCCCCAGCTCGACTGGATCGACAAGCTGCGCAATGCCCTCGCCCTGGGGACGAGCCCGATCGTGCGGGGGCTGGTCGATTACGAGGGGGCGATGAAGGTGATCCGTTCCCTCGATGCCATCAGCTTCCAGCAGTGGTTCCTCAGCCATGGGGGCAGCCCCCGCAGCATTCAGAGGATGTGGAACCCGATCGCCTACGCCCTCGGCTTCATCGACTGCGAGGCGATCTCGGCCCGCTGCATGCTCACCATCTTCATGATGTTCGCCTCCCGGACGGAGGCCTCCAAGCTCAACCTGCTCAAGGGATCCCCCCACCGCTGGCTGACCGGCCCGATCCTCGACTACATCCAGGCCCGCGGCGGCCGGCTGCACCTGCGCCACCGGGTCAGCGAGGTGCGCCACGAGGAGCGCGACGGCCAGACCGTTGTCACCGCGCTGGTGCTGGGCACTCCGGAGGGGGAGAAGCGGGTGGAGGCCGACGCCTACCTGGCCGCCTGCGATGTGCCGGGAGCTCAGCGGCTGCTGCCCCAGGCCTGGCGCCGTTTCCCCGAGTTCGCCGCCATCGACCGGCTGGAGACGGTGCCGGTGGCCACCGTGCAGCTCCGGTACGACGGCTGGGTGACCGAACTGGGTGACGGGGCCGGCCACGCCGCCCGCCGGGCCGACCTGGGGTGCCCGGCGGGCCTCGACAACCTCCTCTACACCGCCGATGCCGACTTCAGCTGCTTCGCCGACCTCGCCCTGACCAGCCCGGCCGACTACCGGCGCGAGGGCCTGGGTTCCCTGCTGCAGTGCGTGCTCACCCCCGGCGATCCCTGGATCCCGCGCAAGACGGAGGAGATCGTCGCCCACACCGACCGCCAGGTGCGCGAGCTGTTCCCTTCCGCCGCCGGCCTGCAGCTCGTCTGGAGCAACGTGGTGAAACTGGCCCAGTCCCTGTATCGGGAAGCCCCCGGCATGGAGCCGTTCCGTCCCGCCCAGCGCACCCCCGTCGCCAACTTCTTCCTGGCCGGCAGCTACACCCGCCAGGACTACATCGACTCGATGGAGGGGGCCACCATGAGCGGACGGCTGGCCGCTGCCGCCATCCTCGACCAGCCCGTGGCGCTGGCCACCTGCGCCGCGGTGGCCTAGGAGCACAACCATGGGCAAATGGCTCGAGCACAGCGTCACCACCGAGATCCAGGCCCCGGTGGCCCGGGTCTGGGAGGTGTGGAGCGATCTGGAGGCCATGCC
>CAZBMT010000127.1:0-6757 GCA_964492645.1 uncultured Cyanobium sp.
ATGGCCTGCTGACGGTGACGGCGCCCAAGGCCCAGTCCCTGACGACCGTCAGCGTCAAGGTCGCCGACTGAGGCCCTCAGGCCGCGAGGCGCTGGGCGAAATCAAGGGAGAGACCGATCACCGCGGTGGAGCTGGTGGCTTCCATCGAACGGATGGTGCCACCGAGGCCATCGATCTCTCCCTCCCCATCCCCCACAACCACGCGGCAGAGCTGGCCGTGGCCAGGGCGGTCGGAGGCTTGTGCCGATCGGCACGCGCGGCTTCCTCCAGACGCTTCTCCAGGCGTCGGCAGGCCTCCCCAAACCGCTTCAGGTCTGCGGTGGCCACCTATCTGCTCGGACTCGGACTGTCTCTGACCGTTCACCGGGGTTCTTCCCGATACCCGCGGAGGGTCAGTACAGACCGAAAACCAACCTGCCCTGCCTACAGTTTCGTGTCTGCGGAAGGAGTCTGACCCGATGAGCAGCAGCACCGCCAGCCCCCCGACCACACGGCCGTCCCCGCCGGGGGCGGCAGCCTCCAGGCTCAGCCTGCAGTGCGAGCCGATCGCCGCCGACACCACGGCCATCCGTTCCCTCGACTGGGACCGCAGCCGCTTCGACATCGAGTTCGGCCTGCGCAACGGCACCACCTACAACGCCTTCCTGGTGCGCGGCGAGCGCACGGCCCTGGTCGACACCAGCCACGCCAAGTTCCGCGACACCTGGATCCCCCTGCTCGAGGGTCTGATCGAGCCCACCGCGATCGATCACCTGATCGTGTCCCACACCGAACCGGACCATTCCGGCCTGATCGGTGATCTGATCGACCGCCACCCCGACATCGAGATCGTCGGCTCCAAGGTGGCGATCCAGTTCCTCCAGGACCAGGTGCACCGGCCCTTCCGCAGCCGGGCGGTCAAGAGCGGCGATGAGCTCGACCTGGGCGTCCATCCCGAGAGCGGCGTGGCCCACCGCCTCAGCTTCCTCAGTGCCCCCAACCTGCACTGGCCCGACACGATCTTCTCCTTCGACCACGGCACCGGCATCCTCTACACCTGTGATGCCTTCGGCCTGCACTACTGCTCCGACGACCTCTTCGATGTCGACCCCGGCGCCATCGCCCCGGACTTCCGCTTCTACTACGACTGCCTGATGGCCCCCAACGCCCGCAGCGTGCTGCAGGCGCTCAAGCGGATGGAGGGGCTGCCGGAGATCAACACGATCGCCGTGGGCCACGGGCCCCTGCTGCGGGAGCACCTGCCCCTCTGGGTGGGTGACTACCGCGACTGGAGCGGCCAGCGCAGCGCCGGTGAGGCCTATGCGGCCATCTGCTACCTCAGCCAGTACGGCTTCTGCGACCGGCTCAGCCAGGCCATCGCCCGGGGGGTGGGCAAGGCCTCCGGCCAGGTGCAGCTGGTCGACCTGCGCGGCACCGATCCCCAGGAACTCGCCGCCCTGATCGGTGAGGCCAGCGCCGTGGTGGTGCCCACCTGGCCCGCCTCCCCCGATCCCGACCTGCAGACGGCCATCGGCACCCTGCTGGCGGCCCTGCATCCCAAGCAGTGGGTGGGCTGCTACGACGCCTTCGGCGGCAATGACGAGCCGATCGACACCCTGGCCGGCCAGCTGCGCAACCTGGGGCAGAAATGGGCGTTCGAGCCCCTGCGCATCCGCCAGGTGCCCGGTGGCGCCGACTACCAGCGCTGCGAGGAGGCCGGCACCGACCTGGGCCAGCTGCTCACCAAGGAGAAGACCATCGCCGCGATGAAGGCCCTCGACGGCGACCTCGACAAGGCGCTGGGGCGCCTCAGCGGCGGCCTCTACATCGTCACCGCCCGCCAGGACGATGAGGCCGGCAGCCGCAGCGGCGCCATGGTGGCCAGCTGGGTGAGCCAGGCGAGCTTCGATCCGCCCGGGCTCACGGTGGCGGTGGCCAAGGACCGGGCCATCGAGGCCCTGATGCAGGTGGACGACCGCTTCGTGCTCAACATCCTTCGGGAGGACAACCACCAGCCTCTGCTGCGCCATTTCCTGCGCCGGTTCCCACCGGGCGCCGACCGTTTCGCCGGTGTGAACGTGCTCGAGGGCGTGGCCGCCGGGGGCCCTGTGCTGGGGGATGCCCTGGCCTACCTGGGCTGCCGGGTCACCCAGCGCATGGAAGGCCCGGATCACTGGATCATCTACGCGGTGGTGGAGGAGGGCAATGTGGCTGACACCACCGCCGCCACGGCCGTGCATCACCGCAAGGTGGGCAACCACTACTGATGACCACCTCCCCGTCCGCGTCCGACCGGCGCGTCATCACCCTGCCGGTCGAACCCGGCCTGCTCTGCCTGCGCGGCCTCAGCCCGCGGCGCCTGCGCTTCGAAGTCGAGTACGGCCTCGAGCGGGGCACCACCGCCAACAGCTTCCTCTTCCAGCAGGACGGCTGCGGTGGCGCCCCCGTGCTGGTGCATCCGCCCGGGGCCTCCTTCGCCGCCCCCTTCCTGGAGCAGCTGGCGCAGCTGGTACCGGCCGATGCGCCCCTCAAGGTGGTGGTGGGCCACGTCAACCCCAACCGGGTCGCCCTGCTGAAGCAGCTGGCGGCGGGCTGGCCGGCCACGGTTCTGGTGGCCTCCAATCCAGGCGCCCAGGTGCTCGCCGAGCTCTGGGAGCAACAGCGGCCCGGCCCGCCTGGTGAGGCCGCCGCCCCGACCGACCAGGGGCCCCTGCCGACCATCGAGGTGGTGAAGCAGGAGACCAGCCGCACCCTCGCCGACGGCCATGTCCTCACCCTGATCCCCACCCCCACCCCCCGCTGGCCCGGCGGCCTGATGGCCTTCGAGGCCACAACGGGCCTGCTGATGAGCGGCAAGTTCTTCGCCGCCCACCTCTGCACCGAGGACTTTGCCGAGGCGAACCGCACCAGCACCGAGGAGGACCGCCGCTATTACTACGACTGCCTGATGGCGCCGATGGCCCGCCAGGTGGAGACGGTGGTCGACCGGCTGGATGAACTGCCGATCCGCACGGTTGCACCGGGCCACGGCCCGGCCATCGCCCAGAGCTGGCGCAGCCTCCTGGCAGATTACCGCCGCTGGGGGGAGAGCCAGGAGCGGGCCAGCCTTTCGGTGGCCCTGCTGTATGCCAGCGCCTACGGCAACACCGCCGCCATCGCCGACGCCCTCTCCCAGGGGGTGGCCCGCAGCGGAGTGCGGGTGGAGAGCATCAACTGCGAATTCGCCCCCTCCGAGCAGCTGCTGGAGGCGATCCATTCCTGCGACGCCCTGCTGATCGGCTCCCCCACCCTTGGGGGCCATGCCCCCACGCCGATCGTTTCGGCCCTCGGCACCGTGCTGGCCGAAGGCGACCGGGCCAAGCCGGTGGGGGTGTTCGGCAGCTTCGGCTGGAGCGGCGAAGCCATCGACCTGCTCGAAGCCAAGCTCCGCGACGGGGGCTTCCAGTTCGCCTTCGAGCCGATCCGGGTGAAGTTCAGCCCGGATCTGGCCACCCTGCGGACCCTGGAGGAAACCGGCACCGCCCTGGGCCGGCGCCTGCGCCAGCAGCACCGCCAGGCCCAGCGGCGCAGCACCGTCGGCGGCCTCAGCGAAAGCCGCACCAACCCGGCGATCCAGGCCCTCGGCCGGGTGGTGGGGTCCCTGTGCGTGGTGATGGCCCGCAAGGGGGACGGAGAGGGGGCCCTCGGCGGGGCGATGGTGGCGAGCTGGGTGAGCCAGGCCAGCTTCAGCCCCCCCGGCTTCACCGTGGCCGTGGCCAAGGACCGGGCGATCGAGAGCCTGCTTCACGTGGGGGATGCCTTCTCCCTCAACGTGCTGGCCTCCGGACGGGAAAGCGGCCCGATGAAGCGGTTCCTGCAGCCCTTTCCTCCCGGGGCCGATCGGCTGGCGGGGCTGGAGCTGGAGACCAGTCCCGGTGGCCAGCCCCTGCTGCCGGACGCCCTGGCCTGGCTGGAGGCCCGGGTGAGCCAGCGGATGGAATGCGGTGACCACTGGCTGCTCTACGCCGAGGCCCTCAGCGGCGACCTGCTCGATCCGGCCGCCACGACGGCCGTGCATCAGCGCCGCAGCGGGGCCGCCTACTGAACGGCTTCCGGGCAGGCCTCGCTCAAGACCCGTCGTCGGCGCCACCGAGTTGACGCAGGTAGCGATGATCGGCGCTGGAGCCGCTGGGACCTCGGCGCCCGCCTCCCTGGAAGCTCCGTTCCCAGCCAAGCTGCCATGACTCCAGGAGGGAGATGTGGCTGTGGCGCGCCTGGGCTCCGGCTGCAAAGGCGAAGGCGAAGGCGAGGGCGGCGACCACCAGCTTGAACACACTCTGGATCAACGACCACAGACCCTCGCGGAAGACGGCGGCGGCGCCGGCTTTCCGGGCCTCCAGATTTCCCTGGGCCTTCTCCAGATTCTCCAGCAGCTGTTGCTTCAACCGAGGCAGGGGCTGGCGCAGGTCGGAGGGCCTGAGGGTGGGCACACCGATGGACTCGAGCCGTTGCTGCAGATCCTCCGCAGTGGTGGCCGCCGTGATGGTCTGCCGGAACTCTCCGATCCGGCGAACGGCATCGGCTTCCACCTTGCTTCGGGTGGCTTGAAGGTTGCCGAGGCCTGTCCAGACGGCATAGATATTCAACGGGATCAGCAGCAGGAACCCGATCACGGCTGCCACGGCCATGCGGGAAAACCGCCGCTTCCGCTCCTTGTGCATCGGACTGCCGGGATCGATGGAGGCCGCCAGATGCACCAGGATCAGCCCGAGCAGGGCGATCGGCGCCCCATCGATCAGGCTGGCGGAAAACTCCAGCTGCCAGCTGGCGAACAGGAGGCGAAACGGGATGATCCTGGCCAGCACCCCGGCGACATAGACAACGAAGAGCGCTGTGGCCATAGCGCCCAGCCGCCGGGCGAGCAGACGTTGGTGTGCCCGGGAGTGGTCGGCAGGGTCTGTCATGCGGAAAGCCAGGGTCGATGGGATCGGCAGGGTCGTGATGACCGCATGGCGGTTCAGCGGGCAGGGCAGGCGGAGTCACGCGCAGCTGCACGCCGCTGGGCTAGCGAGGGGCCCCTCGGCGGAAGAGGGGCCCCGTGGGCGTTCGCTTGATCGGCGGGCGCTGGCGCTGCTCAGGCCAGGGTGGCGAGGGAGATGCGCCTGCGAAGGCGACGGCTGAAGCCGAAGGCCGCTCCGGCACCAAGGATGGGCAGGGGTCCGGGGACGCTGTCGCCACCGGTGATCTCCTTCACGATCTTCCGCCGCACGGCTTGATCGAACGCAGCGAAGTCGGACGCCGCCAGGGTGAAGCCGTCGTTGGTCTGGACATTGTTCTGATACCAGACAGCCAGATTCGGATCATCGGTGAGGATGGGCAGGCCATTGATCCTGATGCCCAGCGAAGCGGCCGCAGTGCGAGCCGCAGAGGTGCTCGGGCCAGTGTTCTCTACACCGTCACCCGAGACATCAATGATGCCGGGACCCGAGTAGGCGTTGTTCTGCAGTTCATTCACCGCCGCATTGATGCCGCAAGCCACGCAGGTGAGCCCGCTTGACTGTCTTGCCATGGCGTTGATGGCCGCGGCGAAGGCATTGGAGCTAGCCGCATCGGTCAGCAACGTCCAGCCGACGGCCAGAGGGGAGTCGGCCGATGAGCTCCACTGCCCCAGAGCCACGGCGACACCGTTCGGCTTGCTGGCAATGGCGGCATGAACGGCTGCGTCCTGGAAGGCCTGGACATAGCCCGTTTTCTGGAGATCGAACTCATCGGCATCGACACTCCCGGAGACATCCACGGAGAGGAACAGCTCGAGATCGACAGGTGTGGCCGCCGAAGCCATTGAGGCCGTCAGCAACGTGGTGGCGGCAACGGCAACAGAGGCGCCTACGGCGTTCAGCCACAGGGAACGAGATGGCATTCGCATGGTGACGGAGGAGGTCGTAATGGCCTGCTCACTTCTACGTTCACCAGGCATTCATCCCGGCCGGATGCTGCACGGTTGCCGTGCCAGTGCGTCATGCCCTTCATGTGGCTGACGCAACATCTTCATGCCGCTCAGCTGTCGCGGCATCGGCGCTTGCCCGGCCGCACGCGGCAGGCTCAGGCCGCGTGGGGCGGCGGCGGGGCACCACCTCCGCCAGCCTGGAAGGGCAGCACCAGGGTGGCCCAGTGGTCGGGCCGCTCGGGACGGCGGCGCCGGGCCCGGCGCACCCCGAAGGGCACCCGCACCACGTTGGTGCCGTCCACCCGCAGGCTGGCCTCCGGCAGATCCGGTGAGGGAATCCCCGCACCCGTCCCGACGCCTGAACTGTCGTTGCCGTTCATGAACCCCATGACGATGAATGGCGTGAGCCGTCGCCGCAGGGCGATGGCACAGCAATGATGCGCTATCCCGGGGAGAAAAGGTACCGCCGGAACACTCAGGCGGCCAGTTCGGCAATTGCCACTTCCTCGACACTCGGACAGGTGCAGACGAGGTTCCGGTCGCCGAAGGCGTTGTCGATGCGGGCGACGGCGGGCCAGAACTTGGCCTGTCGCTGGCTCTCGCCGGCGGGGAAGGCCGCCTCGCTGCGGCTGTAGGCCCGATCCCAGTCGTCGGCGGTGACCGCCGCCAGGGTGTGGGGTGCCTGCTTGAGCGGGTTGTCGAGGGGGTCGGCGGCCCCGGTCTCGATGGCCCAGGCCTCGCGGCGGATCCCCTCCATCGCCGCGCAGAAGCGGTCGATCTCCGCCAGCGACTCGCTTTCGGTGGGCTCCACCATCACCGTGCCGGCCACGGGCCAGCTGACGGTGGGGGCAT
>CAZBMT010000128.1:0-6752 GCA_964492645.1 uncultured Cyanobium sp.
CCGGCGACGAAGTTCTCCACCTCCTGACGGCGGGAGCGCGGCGCAATGAAACCCTCGCTGGCCACCAGCCGCTCGATCGGCTCCTGGTAGCGGGAGAGGCGGAAGAAGAGATTGAGCTCGTCGCGCCACTCCAGGGGGCGCAGGTGGATGGGGCAGTGGGGCTCGCTGGCTGACGGCGATTCCTCCTTGAACTCCTCGCAGGCGACGCAGTACCAGCCCTGCTGGCGCCCCTCCACCACATCGCCGCTGGCCTCGACCCGGGCGAAGAACTGCTCCACGACCGCCCGGTGGCGCGGGTCGGTGGTGCGGATGAAGCGGTCGTTGCTGATGCCCCAGCGGCGCCAGAGGTCGCGGTACTCGCCGCTGATGGCGTCGCAGTGGGCCTGGGGGGTGAGGCCGGCGGCCTCGGCCGAGCGCTGGATCTTCAGGCCGTGCTCGTCGCAGCCGGTGATGAAGGTGACCCGCTCCCCCTGCAGCCGCCGGAAGCGGGCGATGCTGTCGCAGGCGAGGGTGGTGTAGGTGCTGCCCAGGTGGGCGCGGTCGTTGACGTAATAGAGGGGGGTGGTGAGGGTATAGGTCATCGGCAGGCGACGTCGGCCGGGTCCGCCGGCGGCAGGAGGGAGTCCCGTGACGGCCCCCGTGACGCCCTAGGGCCCAGGCCCGGGGCCCGGATCCTACCCATGGCCCCGGGATGGGATGCTGGCCCCCTCACTCCGGCCCCTTCTTCCCGATGCCCACGGGTTTTGATCGCAGGGCGGACGTGATCGTCTGGGGCGGCGGCAGCGGCGGCGTCGCCGCGGCCCTGCAGGCCGCCCGCTCCGGGGCCGACACCCTGCTGCTGACCCCCGGGCCCTGGCTCGGCGGCATGGTGAGCGCGGCCGGGGTCTGCGCCCCGGACGGCAACGAGCTCAGCCCCTGGCAGAGCGGTCTGTGGGGCGCCCTGCTGCGGGCTCTGCAATGGATCGAGCCGCAGGGGCTGGACCAGAACTGGGTGAGCTGCTTCGGCTACCGCCCCGCCAGCGCCGAGCGCATCCTGCGGCGCTGGGTGGCCGCTGAAGAGCGGCTGGCGTGGTGGTCCGGCGTGAGGCTGGAGGCGGTGGAGCGTGACGGTGACCGCATCGGCGCCGTGACGGTCGAGCACTGGGGCGCCCTGAGGCGCCTGTTGCCGACGGTGGTGATCGACGGCAGCGACCGGGGGGAGCTCTATCCCCTGGCCGGTGCCCCCTTCCGCTTCGGCTGGGAGTCCAGGGAGCAGTGGCAGGAACCCAGCGCCCCCACGGCCGAGCGTCTCGGCAGCGATCCCTTCTTCCAGCGCCAGCCGGTCCAGTCGCCCACCTGGGTGATCCTGGGCCAGCTGGATGAGCGGGGGGGACCGACCGCCCCCGCGGCCGAGGCCTGGCAGCGCACGCCCCCCCGCCTGCCGGAGCCCTTCGCGGCCTCCACCGAAGCCTTCGGCCTTGAGCGCACCCTCACCTACGGCCGCCTGCCCGGAGGCCTGGTGATGCTGAACTGGCCCCTGCACGGCAACGACTGGCACCACGGTCTGGAGCGGGCCTTCGCCGAGCGCGTCGCTGGCGGAGCCGCAGGCCCTGGCGCCGATGCCATAGCGGCCGAAGCGGAGCTGCTGGCGGCGATGCGCGACCACAGCGAAGCCTTCGCCGCCGCCCTGCGCCAGGCCAGCGACGGCTGGCTGGGGCCGGGGGCGGTGTTTCCCACGGCCGAGGAGGCCAGCGCCGGCCGGCTCAGCGGAGCTGGATCCCTGGCGCTGATGCCCTACTGGCGCGAAGGCCGGCGGCTGGTGGCCCGGGAACTGGTGCTGGAACAGCACCTCTTGCCCCAGGGGCAGGGCGCCTGCATCGCTCCCCTCAGCTGCGCCGCCGACGGCAGCCTCAGCAGCATCGCCGTGGGCAACTACGCCAACGACCACCACTACCCCGGCGGTGACTGGCCCCTGGCCCCCAAAAGCTGCCGCTGGGGTGGCCGCTGGAGCGGCACCCCCTTCACCATCCCCTACGGCGCCCTGGTGAGTGAGGGGATCACCAACCTGCTGGCGGCCGACAAGGGATTCGGCGTCAGCCACATGGCCAATGGGGCCACCCGGCTGCAGCCCCTGGTGCTCAACATCGGCCAGGCCGCCGGTCTGGCGGCGGCCCTGTGCGTGCAGGAGGGTCTGCATCCGGCCGAGCTGCCGGTGCGCCGGCTGCAGGAGGCCCTGATCGCCGATCCGCTGGCCCCGGCCGCCGTGGTGCCGCTGTGGGACACCCCCTGGCACCATCCCCTGTGGCGCGAGCGCCAGCGGTGGGCCCTGGAGCCGCCGGACCGGATCGATCGCCATGGCCATCTGCAGGCGGAGGCGGATCTTGCGGCCCCGGAGGGCTGGGTGCCGCCGCCGGAGCCGGGCGAGCGCCTCTGGCGCGGCGAGCTGGTGCCCGATGGCGCGGGCGGTTACCTGCTCCACAGCGAAGCGGGGGCCTGGCCGGTGATCACCCTGGAGCCGGGCCTGCACCACTGGCTGCTGGGCCTCGATCGCCCCACCCCGGCCGCCCTGATCGGCTGCTCCAACCCCTGGGGCCCCTGGCTGCGGGTCTCGCGGGTCGCGGCGTGAAGCTGCTGCTGAGCGGTGCCGCCATCGCCCTGACCTTTGCGGCTTTCCTCCCCTACATCGTCTCGATCCGCTCCGGGCGGACCCGGCCCCATGTCTTCTCATGGCTGATCTGGGGGGTCACCACCCTGCTGGTGTTCCTGGCCACCTGGGCCGGCGGCGGCGGCGCTGGGGCCTGGCCCACCGGCGTGTCGGCGCTGATCACCTTCTCCATCGCCTGGCTGGCCGGTGCCCATGGCGCCGATCGGGCGATCACGCGGAGCGACTGGCTGTTCCTGGCCGGCGCCGCTTCGGCCCTGCCCTTCTGGTTTCTCACCGCCGATCCGCTCGGGGCCGTGGTGGTGCTCACCCTGGTGGATCTGCTCGGCTTCGGCCCCACCCTGCGGCGCGCCTGGCGCCATCCCGAGCTGGAACGGGTTTGCTTCTACAGCCTGTTCGTGCTGCGCAATCTGCTGGTGCTGCTGGCCCTGGAGCGGCTGACCCTCACCACGGCCCTGTTCCCGACGGCGGTGGGCCTGGCCTGCATGGGGCTGGTGCTGGTGCTGCTCTGGCGGCGGCGGCGCCTGCGGCGAACCGGCCAGCCGGCCTGAGCTCGGCCAGGATGGGCTGGTTCAGCGCCCTTGCCCCATGGTGTCCGCCAACACAGGATCCACCCTCCGGCCCCTGCCAGTGCTGCTGTCGGTGGCGGGTTCGGCACTGCTGCTGGCCGGCCTTCCCGCCCGGGCCCAGGGCCTGAACAACATGCGCGACCAGCTGATCATTCACTACTGCACCCTGGCGGTGAACGCCGATTTCACCAAGGCGGGCAAGCCGGTGCCGGCCGGCCTGGCGAAGGACACCTGCACCTGCGTGGCCGAGCAGGTGAACGCCCGGGCGACGATCCCCCAGGCCGAAACCATCTGCAAGCAGCAGGCGATGGGCAAGTACAACCTCAGCCCCTGAGGCCGCCGGGGTCAGCCCGCGGCCGTGAAGCGCAGCAGGTCCCGCAGGGAATCCACCTGCTGCAACCGCGCCAGCAGGGCGTCGCCGGGAACCGGGTCGCCATGGCACTCGGCGGCCAGGTCCATGGCCAGATCGGGCAGGTGCACCAGGCCGAGCCGGTCCTGGGGGCGCAGCCAGCGCAGGAACAGCCCCGGCCACTGGCGCTGCTGCTGGGCCTCGAACCACACCTGCTGCCAGTGGCGCTGGTCTTCCCGGGAGATCTGCAGGCCCTGGCGGATCGCCCCCTCCAGCTCGCTGAGCATTGCCGCCAGCCGCGCCTCCTCCAGCACCGGCCCCCCCTGCTGGTGGGCCAGCAGCTGGCGCTGCACCAGCAGGTCGTTGTAGCGGCGAATCGGTGAGGTGGCCTGGACGTAGCAGGGCAGGCCCAGGGAGAAGTGGGGGGCGGGCGTGGTGCCCAGGTGCCCCCGGCTGAGGCAGCGCCTGATGGCCGTGTGGCGCACCGGGCCCGCCGGCAGGCTGGCCAGTTCCGCTTCCGGCGGCAGCTCCGCCGCCAGCTGGCTGCGATAAGGCAGGGCCAGACCCTGCGCCTGGCCGTGTTGGGCGATCACCGCCCCGGCCAGGATCATGGCTTCGGCCACCAGGGTGCGCGAGGGCGACGGCTCGGTGATCTCCAGCTGGGGCCCCTGGTCGTCGCAGCGGATCCGGCCCTCGGGCTGATCCAGATCGAGGGCCCCCCGCTCCAGGCGCCAGCGGCGCCGCCGCTCCATCAGGGCGTGGATCTCACTGAGATAGCGCTCCTGGGGCGGGGCCAGCTCGATCAGTTCATCGGCATCGGCGTAGCTGAGCCGGTAGGCGGGCCGCACCCAGCTGGATTCCAGGCCGAAGCCCGCCACCGCGCCGTCGTCCGCCAGCTCCACCCACAGGCTCAGGGCGGCGCTGCGCTGGCCCATGCGCAGGCTCATCGGGCCGGTGCTGAGCGCCTCGGGGAACATCGGCAGCGGCCCCCGGGCCAGATAGAGGCTGCTGGCCCGGCGCCGGGCTTCAGCGTCGAGGGGGCTGTCCGCCGCCACCAGACGGCCCGGGTCGGCGATGTGGATCCACAGCCGCGGCGAACCGCCCGGGCCCGGCTCCAGGGAGAGGCCGTCGTCGATGTCGCGGGTGTCCGCATCGTCGATGGTGACGGTGTGCAGGCCGGTGAGGTCGGTGCGGTGCTCGTCGCCGGGCAGCTCCGTGGCGGCCAGCTCCACCAGCCGGCGAGCCTCAGCCTCGAGCTCCTCGGAGAAGCCCGCGGCCCAGGTGGTGTTCTCCAGCGAGGGCAGATGGTGCCGCTCCCACTGGCCCAGGTCCACCAGCAGGTGCCGGATCGGCGCCGACTCCATCGCGCAGTGGGCTCCCTGCAGGGCCCGGTGCAGCTCATCCGGCAGGGGACGGCTGGTGTCGCCGCCGGCCCACTCCCGCAGCAGGGCCAGATGCCGGCGCTGGTCGGCATCGAGCTGGGCGGGATCGATCGGGCGGCGCTGGCGCAGGGCCTCCTGCCACTGGCGCCGCCGCTGCTCAGCCAGGGACTGGCGGCGGGCCTCCCGCCGCAGCCGGCGCACATCCACCAGCGGCCGGGCCTCCACCTGCTGCTGGCGCCAGCGGAACAGGGTCTGGGGGCCCTGCAGCCACAGCCAGCAGGCGGCCCTCTGGATCGGGTCGCCCCCGTCGCCGATCAGATCGACGAAGTCCCCCAGCTCCAGGGGGACAGGATCATCCAGCAGCAGCAGCCAGGCCGCTCCCAGCTCCCGCGGGCGGGGGGCGGCCTTCTGCAGGGGCTCCGCACTCAGCCCCCAGGGGGGCTGGGACAGGCGGGAGGGTGGGGGTTGATCGCCAGGGAGCGCGGCCAGCAGATCGAGCTGCCGGACCCCGCGCTGGACGGCCTTGGCCTCGAAACCCACCCTGAGATCGATGCGGGTGCCTTTCTCGCCCACGACGACCGCCAGAAGGCTGCGGCTGTCGTCGTGGAGGCCGACCAGGTCACCCGGGGTGAACCGACGCGAGGCGGAAGGCAACTCAGCCTTCTGGATTCACGAAGGGCAGCAGGGCCACGATGCGGGCCCGCTTGACGGCATTGGTGAGGTCGCGCTGCTGCTTGGCCGTCAGGCCGGTGAGGCGGCGGGGCAGGATCTTGCCGCGCTCGGTGATGAACTTCTTGAGCAGATCGACGTCCTTGTAGTCGATCGGGTCACCGGGCTTGATCGGCGACAGGCGCTTCTTGAAGAAGGAACTGGACATGGGAACGGAAGGAAGGAACGTAAGGAGAACGCTGCCGCTGCAGGGGCCGCTGGAAGATCAGGCGATGGGGTTCCGCAGGGAATCCAGCCTCACTTGATCTCCTTGTGGACGGTGGAGGCGTTGCAGTGGGGGCAGAACTTCTTGAGTTCGATCCGTTCGGTGGTGTTGCGGCGGTTCTTCTGGGTCGTGTAACGGGACACGCCAGGGGACCGCTTGGCGGGGTTGGACCGGCATTCGGTGCACTCGAGGGTGATCACCAGCCGGACGCCCTTGTTCTTGGCCATGGAAGGACGTTGCGCCGCGGATGCGTTGCAGAGAGACGATCCAGAACCTTACCTCCCGACGGGCAGGGCCCTGATCGCTTCCTAAGCTGCACGGCTGCCGTTCCACCCTCCGATGCTGGTTTCGCTCCAATGGCTCCGGGAGCTGGTCAGTGTCGATCCGGCCTGTCTTGAGCCTGAGCATCTGGCGGAGCGCCTCTCGATCGCCGGTTTCGAGGTCGAGGCCATCGAGGATCTGGCGGCCCGGGCGGCCGGTGTGGTGGTGGGCCATGTGCTGCAGCGCGATCCCCACCCCAACGCCGACAAGCTCAGCGTCTGCCGGGTGGATGTGGGGGCCGGCGAGCCGCTTCAGATCGTCTGCGGCGCTTCGAATGTGCGCCAGGGCCTGCACGTGCCCGTGGCCCTGGTGGGCAGCACCCTGCCGGCGGTGGGGCTGACGATCAAACCCGCCGAACTGCGGGGGGTGGCCAGCAGCGGCATGATCTGCTCCCTGCGGGAGCTGGGCCTCGACGACGGCAGCGACGGCATCGCCGAACTCGACCGGCTGCTGGACGCGGTGCCGCCCCTGGGAACCCCCGTGGGCCCGCTGCTGGGCCTCGACGACCAGGTGCTGGAGCTGGCGATCACCGCCAACCGCCCCGATGGCCTGTCGA
>CAZBMT010000129.1:0-6740 GCA_964492645.1 uncultured Cyanobium sp.
CCAGGGCCAGGGCCAGGGCGAACAGGCCCCCCAGCAGCAGCGGCACCAGCAGCGGCCCCGGGGGCATCTCAGCCGCTCCCCAGATAGGAGGCCCGCAGCCCGGCATCGTCCAGCAGGGCGGCCGCGCTGCCCTCCAGGACGATGGCGCCGCCCTCCAGCACCACGCCGCGGTCGGCGATCTCGAGGGCGGCGGTGGCGTTCTGCTCCACCAGCAGCATCGACAGGCCGCCGGCGTGCAGGGCCGCCAGGGCGGCCATCACCTCGGCCACCAGCTTCGGCGCCAGGCCCAGGCTGGGCTCATCCAGCAGCAGCAGGCTGGGCCGGCCCATCAGGGCCCGGGCGATGGCCAGCATCTGCTGCTCGCCCCCGGAAAGGTTGCCGGCCAACTGGCGCCGACGCTCCGCCAGGCGGGGGAACAGGCCGTAGCAGCGTTCCAGGTCGGCGGCGATGCCGGCCCGGTCGCGCCGCAGCCAGGCCCCCAGCTCCAGGTTGGTGGCCACGGTCTGGCGGGCCAGCACCCGCCGGCCCTCCGGGCAGTGGCCGATGCCGAGGCGCACCGTGCGGTGGGTGCTCACCCCCGCCAGGTCGGCGCCGCGCCACAGCACCTGGCCGGCGGCGGCGCCCACCAGCCGGGAGATGGCCCGCAGGGTGGTGCTCTTGCCGGCGCCGTTGGCCCCCAGCAGGGTCACCAGTTCCCCCTCCCTCAGCTGCAGATCCAGTCCCCGCAGGGCGGTGAGGGCGCCATAGCGCACCGTGAGGCGGCGCAGCTCCAGCAGCGGCGCACTCATCGGCCGGCACCGCCCGAACCGCCGAGATAGGCCTCGATCACCCGCGGATCGGTGCGCACCGCGGCGGGACGGCCCAGGGCGATGCGCTGGCCGAAGTTGAGCACCGCCAGTCGGTCGCAGAGCTGCATCATCAGCGGCACGTGGTGCTCGATGATCAGCACCGTCAGGGCGAAGTGGTCGCGGATCGTGCTGATCAGCCGCCGCAGGTCGTCCTTCTCGGCCGGGTTCATGCCGGCGGCGGGTTCATCCAGCAGCAGCAGCCGCGGTGCCGTCGCCAGGGCCCGGGCGATCTCCAGCCGCCGCCGGTCGCCGTAGGGCAGGTCCCCGGCCCGCTGCTCCGCCAGGGCCTCCAGCTCCAGCAGGGTCAGCAGCTCCATCGCCCGCTCCTGCAGCTGCCCCTGCTGGCGGCGGAAGGCGCCGCTGCCCAGCAACGACCCCAGCAGCGGGGCGCGGGCCGCATGGTGCAGGCCCACCAGCACGTTCTCCCGCACCGACAGACTCTCGAACAGGCGCAGGTTCTGGAAGGTGCGGGCGATGCCCAGGCGGTTGAGGCCGCTCGCCCCCAGGCCCGTGGTGGGCACCCCCCGCCACAGGCAGCGGCCGCCGCTGGGGGCGGTGAGGCCGGAGATGACGTTGAACAGGGTGGTCTTGCCGGCGCCGTTGGGGCCGATCAGGCCGAAGATCTCCCCCTCCTCCAGCTCCAGGCTCACCTGATCGAGGGCCAGCAGGCCGCCGAAGCGGCAGCTGACCGCCTCCACCTGCAGCAGGGGCGCCGGGGCGGTGCCGGCCGGGGTCGGGCTCATGGGGCCTGGGGAGCCTGGGGGCTCCGCTGGCCGCGGCCCAGCAGGGTCGCCAGGGCCCGCAGCCGCTCGGGGGTGACGAGCCCCTGGGGGAAGAACAGCGGCCCCAGCAGGATCACCGCCCCGAACAGGATCAGGCGCAGGTCCCCCACCGGCCGCAGCAGCTCCGGCAGGGCGGTGAGCACCAGGCCCCCCAGCACCGGCCCGGGCCACAGGCGGGAACCGCCGAAGACAACGAAGGCCAGGGTGGTGATGCTGGCGTCGAAGCTGCCGGCCCGGGCGTTCCAGGAATTGAGGAAATGGGCCGCCAGCGCGCCGGTGACGCCGGCGAGCACGGCGCTGGCCACGAAGGCGATCAACTTGGTGCGGGGGGTGTCGATGCCGACGCAGGCGGCCGCCAGTTCGTCGTCGCGGATGGCGGCCATGGCCCGCCCCAGCCGCAGGGCCTCCAGCCGCTGGCACAGCCCGCAGGCCAGGGCCAGCAGCGCCAGGGTGAACAGCACATAGCCCTCGGCGTGGGCGAAGGGCTGGGGGATGCCGAAGATGCCCATGGCCCCGCCGGTGAAGGGCAGGTTGAGGTTGAGCACCCGCAGGATCTCCACCAGGGCGATGGTGGCGATGGCCAGGTAGATCCCCCGCAGCCGCAGCACCGGCCCGCCGATCGCCAGGGCGATCAGGCCCGCCAGGGCCCCGCCGAGCACCATCTCCGCCAGCAGGGCCGGCAGTGGTGAGGTGGCGCCGCTGCCGGCGAAGGCGGGGACGCCGGTGGAGAGCAGGGCGGCCACGTAGCCCCCCACCGCATAGAAGCCCGGGGTGGCCAGGGACAGCTGGCCGCAGCGCAGGGGCAGGTACACCGAGAGCGCCAGCAGGGCGCCGAGCAGCATCTGTTCGAGCAGGGCGGCGTCCATGGCCCTCACACCTTGGTGGGCAGCGGCCGGCCCAGCAGGCCCCGGGGCCGCAGCAGCAGCACCAGGAACAGGAAGCCGTAGCTGACCGCATCCTTGTAGCCCGACCAGTCGGCCGGCACCAGGGCCTCCGCCAGGCCGACGATCAGGCCGCCCAGCACCGCCCCCGGCACGCTGCCCAGCCCGCCCAGCACCAGCACCGCCAGCCCCTTGAGGCCGTAGCCGATGCCGAAGTAGGGCCCGGCGATGCTGACGCTCAGCCCCACCAGCCCCCCGGCCACCCCGGCCAGGAAACCGCTCAGCCCGAAGGCCAGGCGCACCATGGCGGCGCTGTCGATGCCGAGCAGCTGGGCGGTTTCGGCGTCCTCCGCCACCGCCTGCAGCCCCTTGCCGTTGCGGCTGCCCTCCAGCCACAGGGTGAGCAGGGCCAGCAGCAGCACCGCGATCCCCAGCAGCAGGGCCTGCACCGTGCGTACCCGGGCCCCCAGCAGGGGGAAGGAGGCCGGCAGGCCGCCGAGGGCGCCGGTGGGGATGGCATAGCTTTCGGCCCCCACCAGCAGCTGGATCAGGTTCACCAGGATCACCCCCGCCCCCAGGCTGGTGATCAGGGCCAGCAGCGGATCGGCCCGGCGGCGGCGCAGGGGACGGAAGGCCACCCGCTCCACCAGCAGGGCCACCAGGGCCGCCCCCAGTCCTGCCAGGGGCAGGGCGCCCCAGAAGGGCAGGGCGAAGGGCAGCTGGAAGCCGGACAGCAGACCGTTGGCCCCCACCCCGCCGCCGATCAGCAGGTAGGTGAAGTAGGCCCCCAGGGTGAACACCGCCCCATGGGCGAAATTGATCACCCCCAGGACCGAGAACACCAGGGTGTAGCCGAGGGCGAACAGCCCGTAGACCGCCCCCACCGACAGACCGTTGACCAGGATCTGGAGCAGGTCCACCCGGCGATCACTGCAGCAGGGCGAAGCGTCCGCTGCGCCCGCCCGGATCCATGCGCACCTGGGCCACGAAGAACTGGCTCTGGATCACCTCACCCTCCGGGGTGAAGCGGATCTCGCCCAGGGGGGTGGCGTAGCTGCCGGCCAGGATCTCCTCCATCAGCGCCTTGCGCGCGGCCGTCAGGGTGGCGCCTTTCAGGGGCTGGCGTTTGTCCAGCCGCACCAGGGCCTCGCCGACCACCTGCAGGGCCGTGTAGGCCTGGGCCGTGAGCTGGGGCGGGATGGCGCCGCCCTTGGCCGCCTGGAAGGCCTTGCGGAAGGCCGCATTGGCGGGTGTGTCGAGTTCGGGGCTGTAGGCCTGGGCGATCAGCAGCCCGTCGCAGTACTTCTGGCAGATCGGATAGATGTTCGGGGTGTTCATGCCGTTGCCGGCCACGATCAGGCCCTTGTAACCCAGCTCCCGCAGCTGGCGGATCAGGTTGCCGCCGTCCACCGCCTGCAGCGACAGCACGATCAGGTCGGGCTTCTCCCGCAGGGCGGCGCTGATCTGGTTCTGGAAGTCCTGGTCGTTGAGCTGGGTGCGCTGCACCGTCACCGGATCGAGGCCCTTCTCCTTGAGGGCCTTCTGGAAGATGGTGGTTTCGGCGGTGCTGTAGGCGTCGTCCTGGGCGTAGAACACCGCCGCCCGCTTCAGGCCGGGCTGGATCTTCAGGGCCCGCTCGATGGCCAGGGGCGCGATCACCGAGCTCTGGGCCGAGACCCGGCTGATGAAGAAGCCGATCTCCGGGATGCCGGTGGCGGTGTTGGAGGGGGCCACCACCGGCACGCCGCGGCGCTGGGCGATCGGGTCGGCGGAGAAGGCCTGCTGGGAGAGGGTGGGGCCGATCAGGGCCAGCACGCCCCGGTTGATCTGCAGGGTGAAGGCCGCGTTGGCCCCCGGCTCGTCGCTGCCGCTGTCCTCCAGCGCCAGCTTCAGGGGCCGGCCGTTGATGCCGCCGGCGCCGTTGCGGTGCTGGAGCGCCAGCTCCAGGCCGATCTTCTGGTCCTGGCCGTAGACGTTGGCGTTGCCCGTCAGGGCGAGCACCGCCCCCACAGGCACGCCGCCGGCCACGTCGACGGGCTGGCTGCCGGGGTCGGTGGCGCAGCCCGTCAGCAGGGTCAGGGTCAGCAGGCCAGTGCCGACCCGCAGCAAACGGCGGGGGATCACGCCAGCGAGAGGAAGACGTCGCGGAAGGCGTCGATGGTGGCGTCGATGTCGGCGTCGCTGTGGGCCAGGGAGGTGAAGCCGGCCTCGAAGGCGCTCGGTGCCAGGTAGACGCCGCGCTCGAGCATGCCGCGGTGCAGGCGGCCGAAGCGCACCGTGTCGGCGGCCTTGGCCTGCTCGAAGTTGTGCACCGGCCCCTCACAGAGGAAGAAGCCGAACATGGCGCTGATGTTGCCGCCGCAGAAGGGGAGGCCCGCCTCGGCGGCGGCGGCGCTGATGCCGTCGCTGAGCCTTTTGGTGATCGTCTCCAGCCGCTCGTAGGTGCCGGGCTGGCTGAGCAGTTGCAGGGTCTTGATGCCGGCGGTCATCGCCAGGGGATTGCCGCTCAGGGTGCCCGCCTGATACATGGGGCCGGCGGGGGCCACCATCGCCATGATGTCGGCCCGGCCGCCATAGGCGCCCACCGGCAGGCCGCCGCCGATCACCTTGCCCATGGTGGTGAGGTCCGGGGTGACGCCGAAGCGGGCCTGGGCGCCGCCGTAGCTGATGCGGAAGCCGGTCATGACTTCGTCGAACACCAGCAGGGCGCCGTTCTCCTTGGTGAGTTCGCGCAGGCCTTCGAGGAAGCCGGGCTCGGGCGTGATGAAGCCCGCATTGCCCACCACTGGCTCGAGGATCACCCCGGCGATCTCCCCGGGGTTGTTGGCGAACAGCTGCTTGACCGACTCCAGGCAGTTGTAGGGGGCGGTGAGGGTGCCAGCGGTGACGGCACGGGGCACACCGGGGGAGTCAGGCAGGCCCAGGGTGGCAACCCCCGAGCCCGCCTTGACCAGGAACATGTCGGCGTGGCCGTGGTAGCAGCCCTCGAACTTGATCACCTTCTCCCGGCCGGTGAAGGCGCGCATCAGCCGCAGCACCGCCATGCAGGCCTCGGTGCCGGAGTTGACGAAGCGCACCATCTCCACCGACGGCACGGCGGCGATGACCAGTTCGGCCAGCTCGTTCTCGAGCACGCAGGGGGCGCCGAAGCTGGTGCCCTTCTCCAGGGCCTGGTGCAGGGCGGCGATCACCTCCGGATGGCTGTGGCCGCAGATGGCGGGCCCCCAGCTGCCGACGTAGTCGATGTAGCGGTTGCCGTCGACGTCCCAGGCGTAGGCCCCCTTGACCCGGTCGAAGACGATCGGCTGACCGCCCACCGACTTGAAGGCCCGCACCGGGGAACTGACGCCCCCGGGCATGAGTGTCTGGGCGGCGGCGAAGATCTCCTCGGATCGGGTGGTGAGGAGGGAGGGGGCCGAGGCGGGCGCTGAAGGGGTGGCCGAACTCAAGGCGGGATCCGCGGAAGGTGGGGCAATCGTTTCCCATCCTGACCCAGAAGGGTGCCGGGGCGCTGCGCCTCGGTAAGTTCGGAAGCAATGGCACCCCTTCCCCGGCCCACCGGAACGCTTCCGTGACGATCGACTGGGCCGCGATGGAGCGTGACTGCCGCGCCCTGCTGCCGGCGCGGGCCGTGGTGGCTGCGCCCCAGGAGCTGCTGGCCTACGACTGCGACGGCCTCACCCTGCACCGGGCCCAGCCCCCCCTGGTGGTGCTGCCGGAGACCACCGAGCAGGTGGCGGCCCTGCTGCGGCTCTGCCACCGCCGCGGGGTGCCCTTCCTGGCCCGCGGCAGCGGCACCGGCCTCTCGGGCGGCGCCCTGGCCGAGAACGGCGCGCTGGTGATCGCCACCAGCCGCATGCGCTCGATCCTGGAGATCGATCTGGCCAACCGGCGCATCACCGTCCAGCCGGGGGTGATCAACGGCTGGGTCACCCGGGCGGTGGCCGGCGACGGCTTCTACTACGCCCCCGACCCCTCCAGCCAGGTGGTCTGCTCGATCGGCGGCAACGTGGCCGAGAACTCCGGCGGCGTCCACTGCCTCAAGTACGGCGTCACCAGCATCCACGTCCTGGCGATGGAGGTGGTGCTCCCCGACGGCACGGTCACCACCCTGGGCAGCGGCCTGGCCGAGACCCCCGAGCTGGACCTGCGCGGGGTGTTCATCGGCAGCGAGGGCACCCTGGGCATCGCCACCGCCATCACCCTGCGGCTGCTGCGGGCCCCCCAGA
>CAZBMT010000130.1:0-6710 GCA_964492645.1 uncultured Cyanobium sp.
CCCCTGGCTCGGGCTGCTGCCCACCGCCGGCCTGCTGGCCCTGATGCCGCTGGTGAGCTGCGTGGTGATCGCCGCCGTGTTCCCGGTGGGGCGGCTCTGGCGCCGCTCGATCGCGCTCGCCGTTCCGGTGGTCGCCCTGGCCGGCCTGGGGCTGGTGCCGCTCGGCGACCGGATCGAGGACGGTCTGTACGAGGACCCGGTGGTGAGCCGCATCCAGAGCCGCCACCAGCGCATCGTGCTCACCCGCCGCCGCGATGACCTGCGCCTGTTCCTGGACGGCCAGTTGCAGTTCTCCAGCCTCGACGAGTACCGCTACCACGAGGCCCTGGTGCATCCGGCGATGGCCTGGCACGGCCGGCCGGTGCGGGTGCTGCTGCTGGGGGCGGGCGACGGCCTGGCCCTGCGGGAGGTGCTGCGCTGGCCCGCCGTGCGGCAGGTGGATGTGCTGGAGCTCGACCCGGCCGTGGTGCGCCTGGCCCGGGAGCAGCCGTTCCTGCGGCGCCTCAACGGCTCCAGTCTGGAGGACGCTCGGGTGCGGCTGGTGATCGGCGACGCCTTCGAGCGGGTGCGGCAGCTGCGGGGCACCTACGACGTGATCATCGCCGACTTCCCCGACCCGACGACACCCGCCCTGGCGCGCCTCTACAGCGTCACCTTCTACGGGCGCCTGCTGCGCCGGCTCGCCCCCGACGGCCTGCTGGTCACCCAGGCTTCGACGCCGTTCTTCAGCCCCAGGGTGCTGGCCTCGATCCAGGCCACCCTGGCCGAGCTGCGGTTGACCACCCGCCCCTACGGCGTGGATGTGCCCAGCTTCGGGCCCTGGGGTTTCGTGCTGGCCCACCGCGGCCCGCTACGGCCTGCTCCGGCCCCGCTTCCCTTTCAGGGCCGCTGGATCGACCAGGGGCAGCTGGCGCGGCTCTTTCCCCTCAGCCGGGACCTGGCCCTGCCGCCGGGGGAGCGGGTGCTGCCGAACCGCCTGCATCGGCCGGTGCTGGCCGACTACCAGCGCCAGGTCCGCTGGCGCGAGAACTGATCGTCAATGGCCTCCATAAGCTGGGTCCGCCGGCCTGGATGGTCCGGCCCCCGAGCGCCTCGATGGCTGTCTGGTTTCTCCTGCTTCTGCTGCTGCTCGCCGCCGTCGCCCTGCTGCTGGGGCGGCGGGCTCGCCTGCGTCGCCGGGCTCCGGTGCTGCAGGGCCGCACGCTGTTCAATCTCAGCACCGGCGACATCGTCCAGCACGACGGCCGCGACTGGGTGGTGGAAGACCGGCTGCTCTACGAGGACGACGGTTTCCAGTGGCTGGAGTACCTGCTGCGCGATGGGACGGACGGCCGCTGGCTGAGCGTCTGTGAGGACGACTGGCTGGAGGTGAGCTGGCTGGAGGACGTCCCGGCCGCCGAGCTGGAGGGTCTCACGGCCGACTTCCCCGAGCACCTGCGCTGCCGCGGCCAGCTGTATCGCCTCAAGGAGATGGGCCGGGCCTCGGTGACCGCCGCCGCGCGGGTGATGAACCGACGACTGACGGGCTGCCGCTACGGCGACTACGAAGGGGTCGATGGCCGGGTGCTCTCTCTGGAGCGCTGGGAGGAGGGGGAGGATCCCGGGCCGCCGGAGCTGAGCCTGGGTGTGCGCATCGACCCGGCCGCACCGCTGCTGCTGCCAGGGGATGGCCGCTCGGTCTATCGCTGAGCTGTCTATCGCTGAGCAGGTGATCGCAGCGCCGGGTTCTCCAGCAGCGCCAGGGCACTGAGCAGGCTGTCGGCGGATTCGGGGGTGCGCTCGCGGCGCCAGCGCAGGATGCGGGGGAAGCGCACGGCCAGGCCGCTGCGGTGGCGGGAGGAACGCTGCAGGCCCTCGAAGCCCAGGGTGAAGACCTGCTGCGGCTCGACGGCCCGCACCGGACCGAAGCGCTCGGTGGTGTGGCGGCGGATCCAGCGGTCCAGCTCGCTGATCTCGCCGTCATCGAGCCCCGAATAGGCCTTGGCGAAGGTCACCAGGCGGCCCTCGCCGTCCCAGAGGCCGAAGGTGTAGTCGGTGTGGAGGTTGGCGCGGCGGCCGCTGCCGGCCTGGGCATAAAGCAGCACCGCATCGAGTTCCATCGGCTCCAGCTTGTGCTTCCACCACAGCCCGCGGCGCCGGCCGACGCCGTAGGCCGAATCGAGCGCCTTCAGCATCAGCCCCTCGGCCCCCACCGAGCGGGCCTGCTGCCGCAGGGTCTCCAGCGTCTCCCAGCTCCCCAGCGGCAGCACCGGGGAGAGGCGCAGGAGCCCGGCGGCGGGGGTGGCGGCCGCCTGCGGCAGCCCCCGCACCAGGTCCTCCAGGGCGGCGCGGCGCCGGCCCAGGGGCTCGGGGCGCAGGTCCTGGCCCATCAGTTCCAGCAGGTCGTAGGCGACGAAGGCCGCGGGACACTCCCGCAGCAGGGTGGCTCCGGGCTTCTGCCGCCCCAGCCGCCGCTGCAGGGGGCCGAAGCCGGCGGGCTGGCTCGCCCCGGCCGGCCAGACGGTCAGCTCCCCGTCCAGCACCGTGCCCTGCCCCAGCAACGCGGCGAGCTCCTCCAGCTCGGGGAAGCTGCCGTTGATCAGCTCCTCGCCCCGGCTCCAGAGAAAGGTCTGGCTGTCGCGGCGGATCAGCTGGGCCCGGATGCCGTCCCATTTCCACTCCACCTGCCAGCCGCCGGGGTCGGTGGCGGCGAGACGCTCCACCTCCAAAGGGGAGGCCAGACAGAAGGGATAGGGCCGGCAGATCGGGGCGGACGCCCCGGTCTCCAGAGCCGCCAGCAGGGCCACCATCGCCGCGGCGGAGGGCTCGAAACCGCCCATCAGCCGGTGGGCCACCTCCGCCTCCTCCAGCCCTGCCACCTCCGCCAGGGACCGGGTGACCAGGCCGGCCGCCACCCCTACCCGGAAGCCGCCGGTGAGCAGCTTGTTGAACAGGAAGACCTGCCCTTCGGGCAGCCCCGCCCAGATCGCCAGCACCGCCTCGGCCTGCGCCTCGCCCTCCAGGGCGGCCAGGGCCGGCAGCCGTGTTTCCATCCACGCGGCCAGGGGCAGCTCCAGGGGCGGGGCCGCCGGCAGGGCCAGCCGGGGCAGCAGCAGGGCGATGGTCTCTGCCGAGTCCCCCACCTGGGCGTGGCAGGCGTCGAACAGCCATTCCGGCAGGCCGGAGCGCTCCAGAGCGATCTGCCGCAGCCGCCGGCCGGTGATCAGCCGCCGCCTCCGCTTGCCCAGCAGCAGGGCCAGGGCCCAGGCGCCATCGGCCGGATCGGCGGCCCGGAAAAAGCTCGCCAGGGCCGCCACACGGGCCCGGGTGCCGGGGCTGTGCTCCAGCTGCCGGAACAGGTCGGCGAAGGCCTGCATCGATCAGACCTCTGGCGATTCCGGCAGCCCCAGCCCGCCGGGGCCGTCGATGTCGAAGCCGGTGAGCACGTGGATCATGTCGTGGGTTTCCCGCAGCCGGTGGGTGATGGACTCCCCTGGAGGCAGAGGGCCATGCCGAAGACGCTGTCGAGTTCGCCGGGGTTTCCCAGGGAGGCGGCGAGGCCGGCCACCATCCTCAGCGACTGCAGGCGTTGGCTGAGGTTGAAGAGCATGGGAATGGCCGCCGAGGGATTGGTCAGCCAGTCTGAAGGGCCGGTTCAGAGGGCCACGACCCTCTGGCGGCCAGCGGCCTTGGCCGCATACATGTTCCGGTCGGCCCGCTTGAGAAACAGCTCCGCATTCTCCCCGGCGCCGTGGAGGGCGACGCCGATGGAGCAGGAAGGAACGATGATGTCGTCGTTCCACTCGAGCGGCTCGCCGATGCAGGCCTGCAGGGCTTCGGCGATGGCGATGCCATCGTCGAGGCTGCGGATTCCATCGAGCAGCACCAGAAACTCGTCGCCGCCGATCCGGCCTGCCAGGTCGCCGTGCCGGAGCCGACCGGTGATGCGTTGGGCCACCGCCTTGAGCACGGCATCGCCGCAGGCGTGGCCGTAGCGGTCGTTGATGCCCTTGAAGCCGTCGCAGTCAAAGAACAGCAGGGCCAGCGGCTGGGCGCTGTAGGCCCGTTGGTCGAGAAGCCGTTGTTCCAGTCGAGCAAGGATGGCGGCCCGGCTGCACAGGCCCGTGAGCGGATCGGTGTTGGCGCGTTGCAGCAGCAGGCGCTCCTCCATCACCTGGTGGTCGACCGGCTGCAGGGTGATCACGTAGCCGTCTGCCAGCCGCAGGGTGTTCCCCACCGGCCCCACCTCATCGGCGGTGTCGAGCCCAGAGGTGTCGAGGTCGAGCTGTCCCTCGCCGCAGAGTTTCCGGACGCTGAGCTGCACCCAGCCCCAGCCGCCCTGCGGATCGACCAGCCGCAGTCGCCCCTGGCGGATCGGTCCGGAGTCCGCCAGCCACTGGCAGAGATCCACCGGCTGTGGTGGGTCTTCGACGGAGGCGAACAGATCGTCAAAGCGGCGCCCCAGCCACTGTTCCTGGGGCCAGCCGGTCATCGGCTGCAGCGACGGCGACACCCAGACCACCCGCTGGCGGTGATCCAGCAGCAGCATCACATCGACGATGTTGTCGGCCAGCAGCCGGTAGAGCGTCGCGGCGTCGGCCAGGCTGCGGGCCGCGTGGATCTGTTCGCTGACATCCCGCCAGCGGACAGCGAGGATGCCGTGATCGGGGGTGATCTCGATGGCGTGAAACAGCACCGGGGGCTGGTCCCCGTGCTGGAGGGCAAATCCATGGACGACCGTGGGGATGTTGCGCATCGCCGCGTCCACAAAAAGATCCAGCCAGCCGCTCTGGCGCAGCTGGGGGGCGACCGTCAACAGCATCTGGCCGATCAGGCTGTCGCGATCCTGGGCCAGGAAGGTGCAGGCGGCCGCGTTGGCATCGAGAATCCGCAAGTCCACGATGCTGCCGTCGTGCCCATGGAGCGACTGCAGCAGCAGGAAGCCATCGCTGCTGGCGTCCAACGCCGCCCGGAGCAGACTGAGCTGCTCCAGCGGGTCGGGAGTTCCGGTGCGCTCCGGTGCCGGGCCGGGCTCGGTGGGAGAAAGCGCCACGGCTGTCGCTGGTTGATCCTGCGTCCGGTTCAGTCCGAGCTCCTGCTCACTCAGCAGCGCTTCGAAGGCATCCAGCTCCAGGGGATGGGCGCAGTGAAAACCCTGGAAGCAGTCGCAGCCCAGGTCCTGGAGCATCCTGTACTGCGCCTCCGTTTCCACCCCTTCGGCCGTGCACATCATCCCAAGACCATGGGCCAGCGCGATGGTGGTGGCCACGATGGTCTGGTCCACAGCCGAGTCTGTGACGTTGCGCACGAACATGCGGTCGATCTTCAGGCGATGGACCGGTAGAGACCGCAGCAGCTCCAGAGAAGAATAGCCGGTGCCGAAGTTATCGATCGCGATCCTGAAACCCCGGTCAGCCAGCAGTCGCAGGTGCTCACTGGCCAGCAGGGGATTGCGGATCAGCGCCGTTTCCGTGACTTCCAGCTCCAGTTGCTCGGGGCGCAGTCCGTGTTCGTCGAGGGCCTCGATCAGGGTGCTGACGAACCGCCGTTGCGGACGCTCCAGGTCCTTGGGGGAGACATTCAGGGCCAGCCGAGGCGGGTGCAGGCCGGCGCTCTGCCAGGCCCGGATCTGCTTCAGGGTCCGGCACAGGATCCATGGCCACAGCTGCAGCATCAGTCCGGTTTCCTCGGCCAGGGGCAGAAACTGACTCGGGGGGATCGACACGTTCAGCTGATTCGTCCACCGCAGCAGAATCTCCCCACCCACCAGGGCATGGTCCGGAGCCAGCTGCGGTTGCACCTGAAGCCGGAATTCCCGCCGTTCGATGGCCTGGGACAGCCTCGATCCCAGAGCCATTCGCTCCTGAATCCTGCGGCTGATCGTGCTGGAGTAGGGGCACAGCTGATTACGGCCCATGGCCTTCGCCTGCATCAGGGCGGTGTTGGCGCACTGAATCAACGGCTGGCCGTCCTGGGCGTGTTCCGGATAGCAGGCAAGGCCGATGGAAAAGGTGGGGTTGAGCGGCAGTTCCTCCAGCAACTGTGGCTCCTGGCTCCACGCCTGCTGCAGATGCCGTGCGGCCGCCATCGCATCACCGATGGAGCGGATGCCCTCTTCGAGAATGATCAGGAACTGGTCGCTGCTCAGGCGGGCCAGCCAGTTGTTGTGGCCGGCGGTCTCGCGCAGCCGGCTGCCCATGCTGCGCAGGACCCGATCGCCGATGTCGGAACCGAAGCTGTCGTTGATCTCCTCAAAGCCGTCCACATCGAGGCTGAGGAGGGCCAGCGAGGCGTTGTAGCTGCGACCGTTCAGTCGTCGGCCCAGCTCCTCGAGGGTGGCCAGCTTGTTGGGCAGGCCGGTGAGCGGGTCGACCATCCGCTCACCCGCCATCGCCTGGGCCAGGGACTGCGCCTGGGTGACATCCCGGAGGGTTCCCACCATGCGCACGGGGGAGCCGCTCGGGTCGTAGCTGACGTAGCCAATGACTTCCACCGTCCGCTCCGATCCATCCGCCAGGCTGAGCCGATGGCGGCTGCAGAGCCGGTCCCCGCGGCTCACGGACCGGCGGAACTCCATGCTCCAGCGCAGGCGGTCATCGGGTTGCACCAGGGCGCCGTAGGCCTCCAGCGTCTGGTCGGGATCGCCGTCCAGTTGGTTGCAGAGGAGCCGCATCTGCTCCGACCAGCGCATGCGGCCATCCGAGAAGCGCAGATCCCAGACACCGATGCCG
>CAZBMT010000131.1:0-6688 GCA_964492645.1 uncultured Cyanobium sp.
CTCGCCCGATCTCAATCTGCTCAACGCCGACGCGCTGGCCCTCAATGGCGCCACCATCCGCGATGCCGCCGGCAACGATGCGGTGCTCACCCTGGCCAGCAAAGGGGCGCCTGGCTCGCTGGCAGCGCGCAAGGCCCTGGTGATCTCCACCGCGACGGCTTCGATCACCGGTGTGGCCGACAACGTCGGCCTGATTCAGGGCCAGGTGTTGGCCGGCGGCAGCAGCGACGACCGCACGCCCACCATCAGCGGCACGATCAGTGCCGCGCTGGGCACGGGGGAGACCCTGCGGATCTTCAACGGCACCGCGCTGCTGGGCACTGCCACGGTGAACAACACGGCCCGCACCTGGAGTTTCACCCCCACCCTGCCGGTGACTGCGGGCACCACCTATCTGCTGATCGCCCGGGTGGCGGATGGCTCCGGCAATCTCGGGGTGGCCTCAGCGCCCCGTGCCTTCACGCTCGATTCCACCGCGCCGGCCACCACCGCCACGATCTCGGCCGTCAATGACAACGTGGGGCTGATCCAGGGCGCGGTGGCGCCCAGTGGCCGCACTGACGACCGCACGCCCACCATCAGCGGCTCGATCAGTGCCGCGCTGGGGGTGGGAGAAACCCTGCGGATCTTCAACGGCACGGCGCTGCTGGGCAGTGCCACGGTGAACAACACGACCCTCACCTGGAGCTACATCCCCAACCTGCCTGCGAGTGCCGGCTCCACCTACGTGCTGGTTGCCCGGGTGGCGGATGCGGTGGGCAATCTGGGCCCCGCTTCCCCTGCGCGCAACTTCATTCTCGACACTACCGCCCCTGCTACCACTGCCGTGATCGCGGCCGTCAATGACAATGTGGGGCTGATCCAGGGCGTGGTGGCGCCCAGTGGCCGCAGCGACGACCCCACCCCCACGATCACCGGCACGATCAGTGCCGCTCTTGTGGCCGGGGAGACGCTGCGCATCTTCAATGGCGCCACACTGCTGGGCACCGCCAGCGTCAACAATACGGCCCTCACCTGGAGCTACACCCCCGCTCTGCCGGCGAGTGCCGGCACCACCTATGCGTTCAACGCAAGGGTGGTGGATGGGGCGGGCAATCTGGGCCCCGCTTCTGCCGCCCGCAATGTCATCCTCGACACCACGCCACCGGCCACCACCGCCACGATTTTAGCGGTGACTGACAACCTGGGGCTGATCCAGGGCGTGGTGGCGCCCAGTGGCCGCAGCGACGACCCCACCCCCACGATCACCGGCACGATCAGTGCCGCTCTTGTGGCCGGGGAGACGCTGCGCATCTTCAATGGCGCCACACTGCTGGGCACCGCCAGCGTCAACAATACGGCCCTCACCTGGAGCTACACCCCCGCTCTGCCGGCGAGTGCCGGCACCACCTATGCGTTCAACGCAAGGGTGGTGGATGGGGCGGGCAATCTGGGCCCCGCTTCTGCCGCCCGCAATGTCATCCTCGACACCACGGCGCCAGCGGTGGCGTCCTTCTCGCCCATTGATGGGGCGATCGGAGCCGACCCTGCCGCCAACATCCTGCTCACGTTCTCGGAAACCATTCAGCGCGGCACCGGCACCATTGCCTTGCGGGTTGGATCGCCCAGCGGCGCCATCACCGAGAGCTTCGACGTTGCCAGCAGCACCCGGCTGAGCATTGGCGGCAATAGCCTCACGATCAACCCCACCAGCAACCTGGCGGCCAACACCAGCTATTTCGTCACCCTGCCGGCCGGCTCGATCACCGATCAGGCGGGCAACCCGTTCGCAGGCATCAGCACCTACGACTTCCTCAGCCTCAATGCGGTGTCCGGCGGCCCGGCGGCCGACATCCTTTCCTTCACCAGCACGGCCGACCGCCTCACGGGCCTGGCGGGCGGGGACACGTTCCGCCTCAGCACGCTGGGCCATGCCCTGCTGCCGGCTGCGGCGGGAACCCCGATCGACCGGATCACCGATCTGGTGACGGGCCTCGACAGCATCGACGCGCCAGTGCTCCGCAGCCTGGCTACGGCCATGAACCCCGTGGCGTTGGGATCGGTGGCGGAGCTCAGTGCTGGCGCGATCGCCGCCCTGCTCACCCCCGCCAGCTTCCCTGCCCTCACCACCAGCTCCACGGGCGGGGTGGCCAGCTTCACCTTCAACGATCCGGCGGCCGGTGTCCGCAGCTTCCTGGCGATCAACGATGGCGTCGCCGGCTTCTCCGCCGCCAGCGACGCCATCATCGAGATCACAGGGGTCAGTGGCTCCCTCAGCCAGTTGCGGGTGTTCTGAGCAGCTGGGATCACTGCATTCGGCCGCGGGGAGGGACTGGACGCGAGGGGAATGAATCCATCGTGGTGGGTTGATGCACGCGTCGCATCCGCTCCACCAGGCTCTTTACCGTCACGAAGATATAAGTACTGCTGAGCGCAAAGCCAGGTGGTCGGCCCCATAGTGGAGATGAGCAGATGATTCGTGGTTTCCAACGCAGCGGCTCAATACAGCATTGTCTTGTTGTTCTGGAGGGTAGCGGGATCTGAGGTTCTGAATCTCGCTTCGGGGTGAGAAGCCGGCGAGATCTTCAGCCTTCCAATCGAGGGTTCTCTCCATGGCACTCACAACCATCGTCTCCAGTACCGATCTTCCCAAGTCACTCAGTGGTGAGGCGACATTCGCCGGTGTGGAATCCACTCATACCGAGCGCTTCCTGGTGACGACCCTGCGCGGTGCCCTTGTCGCTGGTGGTTCCCAGCACGACTGGTTCCTCCCCGGGACCGTCATGGCTGCAGATCCCAGCTCACCAGGCAACAGAACATCCCGCCTCGTCACCGGCGACCTCAACAACGACGGTTTCCCCGATATCGCCGCCGCCCACGGTTACCGCACAGCAGGCCTGTATCTCAATAACGGAGACCAGTCCTTCGCCCCTGAGGCGGTTCTCTCCGAGTCCTGGTGGGCCGTCTCCCAGAACATCGGTGCCACCTCCATCGCGCTTGGCGACCTTGACCTTGACGGCAACCTCGACCTGGTCATCCCCATCTATGGCGACCACTACACCGGCAACAGCATCCAGCTCTACCGGGGTCAGGGCGACGGCAGCTTCGCCCCCTGGCCGGTCGGCGGCGGAATCATCACCGCCAGCGGTGCCGTAAACCCGATGTTCACCGGCATCGCCGACTTCAATGGCGATGGCCGGCCTGATGTCGTGGTGAGTGGAAACAATGGGGCGTGGTCGGTGGACGTCCTCACCCAGGCCGCGAATGGAAGCTTCTCGGCGTCCGACTCCGCTCGGGCGGGCCAGAACCCACAATATTTTGATCTGGCCGACTTCAATGAAGACGGCGCTCCGGATGTCGTCGTCGGCGCCCTCTTCACCGGCGTGCTCGTCTTCGTGAACGACGCGAATGGAAGTGGCGCACTTCATCAGGTGGGTGGCACCTATTTCCCCGACGGCAAACCCAATCCAGGAACACCTCCTATCCACCGTCAGTACGTCGTTGCCGCCGACTTCAACGGCGACGCTCACGAGGACATCGCCGTACGCGGCGGGTGGGATACCCGCGTCGACATCCTTTATGGGGATGGCAATGGCGCTTTCCCGACGACGGCTACCTTCCACGCCAGCGGCATCGATGGCTATCTCGCCGCGGCGGACATGGACCGGGATGGTGACAACGACCTGGTGGTCGCCTCCTCCTCCACCAAATCGGTGGACCTGCTCCTCAATGATGGCAGCGGCCGATTCAGCGCGGCCCTGTCCACCTTCCTTAGCGCGGCACCGTGGAGCATTGCCGTGGATGACTTCGACCTGGACGGTTGGAATGACGTCGCTGTGTCACGCAGCGATGACACGATCCAGATCCTCTGGCACACGGGCGGAATCACTGTCAACCCCGCCTCTTTTACCTTGGCTGAGAATCGTTCGGCCAACACCTTCGTCGGCACCGTGATTGCCAGCGGGGATGCTCCTTTGAGCTTCGCTGTCACTGCGGGCAATAGCGACCCCGACGGCGACAGCCACCTCGCCTTCGCCATCAACCCCACAACCGGAGCCATCACCGTCAACGACAGCGGCGACCTCGACTTCGAAACAACCCCTCAATTCATTCTCCAAGTCACGGCTACAGATAGCGGTGGTCTCTCAGATACCGCCCCCGTCACCATCAGCCTCACCAACATGGATGATCCTGGTGTCAACGAACGACCGGAAGCCCAGGACGCAACCTTCACCCTAACCGAAAACAGTCCAAACAACACGACTGTCGGAACCGTCTCCGCCACCGACATTGACGCAGGAGACACCCTTACCTACAGCATCACGGCGGGCAACAGCAACCCTGATGGCGATAGTAATCTCGGCTTTGCGATCGACAGTGCCACTGGGGAAATCACCGTTAACGATAGTGACGACCTTGACTTCGAGAGCACGCCCACCTTCAACCTGTTCGTCACAGTTATGGATAGCGGGGGACTGTTCGATACCGCCGCCATCAATGTCAACCTCAGCGACAGTTTTGAACAGGTAGGAACTCCAGGTGATGACATCCTCTCAGGAACCTCTGGCAACGATGTGCTCAATGGTTCAGCCGGAGACGACACCCTCGGCGGCGGTGCTGGTAACGATACCCTCATCGGTGGAGAAGGCATCGATGAGATCCAGGAACAAGGGGATGTCAACTTCACCCTCAGCGATCGTCAACTCATCGGATTGGGGATAGATACCCTGATCAGCATCGAACTGGCCAGCCTCAGCGGCGGATCTGGCAACAACACCCTCGATGCCAGCGCCTTCACCCGCGGGGCCGTTGCCCTCAGCGGCGGGGCGGGCGACGACCTTCTGATCGGCCCCCGGGAGGCCGGCAGCTGGCACTTCCATCCCAATCGATTCACTGGTGGATCCGGCAACGACACCTTCACGGGCGGAGTCGGCAGCGACGCCATCGTCGAAAGCGGCGACACCAACTTCAGCCTGGGCGCCTCCCAGTTGACCGGCAACGGAACGGACACCTTCACCAGCATGGACATTGCCTACCTCTTCGGCGGGCAAGGCAACAACCGTCTGGATGTCTCAGGCTTCACCGGTAACCTCACCGTCCTTGATGGCCGAGGCGGCAACGACACACTTGTGGGCGGTGTCGCCTACGACTGGGTGCGCGGCCAAGCCAACGTCGACTTCACCCTCACCGACAGCCGGCTGAGTGGTCATGGCGACGACACCTTGATAGGCATCGACGCCGCGATCCTGATCGGGGGGGCCAGCGCCAACACTCTGGACGTTTCCGCCTTCAGCGGCAACCAGACCATCCTCGAAGGCGGCGGTGGCGACGACACCCTGATCGGCCGCCCCGGCGGCCTTGACCGTGTCCTCGCCCGCGGCGATGTCGACTTCACCCTCACTGACGCCCAACTCACCGGGCAGGGCACCGACAGCCTCCAGGACATCGACCAGGCCGCGTTGATCGGTGGGGCCAGCGCCAATCGTCTGGATGTCTCCGCCTTCACCGGCTCCCTCGCCATCCTGGAAGGCGGCGGTGGCGACGACACCCTGATCGGCCGCCCCGGCGGCCTTGACCGTGTCCTCGCCCGCGGCGATGTCGACTTCACCCTCACCGACAGCCAGCTCACCGGCCTCGGCACCGACAGCCTCCAGGACATCGATCAGGCCGAACTGATCGGCGATCGCAGCGCCAACAGCCTGGAGGCCTCCGCCTTCACCCTGGGTAGCGTGCTCCTTTATGGCGAGGGCGGCGACGACACCCTTCGTGGTGGCCACGGTAACGACCAGCTTGAGGGCGGCGCAGGAGACGACCTCCTCAGCGGTGGGGCCGGCCGCGACCGCATCGTCGGCCGCGGTGACACCGACTTCACCCTCAGCACCAACCAGTTGAGCGGCCTGGGAACCGACAGCTTCGCTGGCATCGAAGAAGCCCACCTGATCGGCGGCCCCGGCGGCAACACCCTGGACGGCTCCGGCTTCACCGGCACCCTTGTCGTCTACGAAGGCAAGGGAGGCGACGATCGCCTCATCGGCCGCCCCGGTGGTCTCGACCGGGTGCGTGCCCGCGGTGATGCCGACTTCACCCTCACCGACAGCCAACTCACCGGCCTGGGTAGCGACAGCCTCCAGGACATCGACCAGGCCGAACTGATCGGCTACGCCGGCGCCAACCGCTTCGACGCCAGCGGCTTCACCCTCGGGCCTGTGCTCATCAACGCCGGTGCGGGCAACGACACCCTCATCGGCGGCGCCGGCAACGACTCCCTCACCGGCGGAGCCGGCGCCGATCGCTTCCGCTTCCAGGCGACCCCCAACGCCACCACCAACCGCGACACGATCACCGATTTCTCCCTCGCCCAGGGGGACAGGATCGAGCTGGAGAACGCCGTGTTCACCGCCCTGCCCACCACGGGCCCGCTGGCCGCCGGTGCCTTCCTGATCGGCGCGGCCGCCACCAGCAGCGCCCAGCGCATCCTCTACAACAGCACCACTGGCCTGCTCGTCTACGACAGCGATGGCAACGGCGCTGCCGCGGCGGTGGCCTTCGCGAGGCTCACGCCAGGATTGCTCCTCACCAGCAGCCAGTTCAGCGTGATCTGACGGATCGACCCTGCCACCATATCTGGTGTGCAGCGTCGAGATTCGGCCCAGGGATGGCCTTGATCTGGTGGTGTTCCCCCCTAGGCTTGGCGCCGCCACGCAGAGCT
>CAZBMT010000132.1:0-6675 GCA_964492645.1 uncultured Cyanobium sp.
TCGGCATACCACTTCTGCAACTCCTGCATGCGGCCCTGCAGTGTCACCAGGTTGAGGGTCTTGCCGTAATCGCCGGCGAAGGTGTCCTGCACCACCGTTTCCGGCACCTTGGCGTCGGCCGGATCCAGGCTCACCTTGGTGAGCACCGGGTTGGGCACCACCGAGACCACCAGCCGCACCCCCAGGGGGCCGTCCTGGGGCTGGATGCGAACGTCGGAGAACCAGCCCGTGGCGTAGATGGCCTGCAGGTCGGTCTCCAGCTCGCTGCGGGTGATGGCGTTGCCGGGGGTCACCGCCATGGCGGCATAGGCCGCCAGCTCGAGGCGCTCACGCTCGGGGTGGTCGGCCAGGCCTTCGATCACCACCTCGCTGATCAGCACCCGGGGTTCGGTCGAGGCCGAGGGGGCCGGGGCCGGCGTGAGGGAGGGTCTGCCGGGCCGGTCGCCGCTGGCGGCGGGAGGGCCCGGGGTGGCGCCGGGGGTGGCGGCCGGTGTCGGCGTGGCGGGGGTGGCTGCGGGGGCAGGTGTCACCGGTGTCGCCCCGGCCGGAGGCGTGGTGGGGGCAGGGTCGGCGAAGGGGTCGGCGCCGGCCTGGGCCAGAGGGCCTGCGGGGGACTTCCGGTCCACGGCTCCCGCCGGGGCCTGGCCCACGGCGCCTGCGGAGGACTGGCCCTTGTCGGGAGGACTTTCGTTGGCCCGGGCCTGGCCGCCGGCCAGCAGCAGGGCCACCAGCAGGGGCAGGGAGGCTGTCGCCGCCCTGGGCGTGACGCTTCGAAGGATGTGGGGCCTGCCGAGGCGAACGCCAATCATGGATGTCGTCTGCAGAGCGGCCAGGCCGCAAAATCCCGCTGACCTTACCCGTAGACCCGCGGTTCGGGACAGACCCCTTGGACCCGTTTGAGGACCTCCCCGTAGGCCTCGACAACGCCGCCCAGGTCCTGGCGGAATCGATCCTTGTCCAGGATCCGCTCCTGGGCATCGCTCACGGCCCGGTTCCAGAGGCGGCAGGTGTCGGGGCTGATCTCATCCGCCACCACCAGTCCGCCGTCGGCGGTGAACCCCAGTTCGATCTTGAAATCCACCAGTTCGAGCTCCACCCGGGCGAAAAGATCACGCAGGCCGTCATTGACCCGGAAGGCCAGGTCCCGGATCGCCTCCAGCTGGTCGGGCTCCAGTAGTTGCAGGCGCTCCAGCCGCGCCTCGCTCAGCAGTGGATCGCCCAGGACGTCGTCCTTGTAATAGAGGTCGAGGAGGGGCGGATCCAGGGGGGTGCCGGCCGGGATCGGCATCTGGCGGCAGAGGGAACCGGCGGCGACATTCCGCACCACCACCTCCACCGGCACCACCCGCACCAGCCGCACCACCATCCAGTGGTCCCCCTGCAGGCCCAGGTAATGGGTGGGCACCCCCAGCCGTTCCAGATGCTCGAACAGCAGGGCGGAAATCCGGCAGTTGAGGGCCCCCTTGCCCAGGAGCTGGGCCTTCTTGAGGGCGTTGAAGGCGGTGGCGTCGTCCTTGTACTCCACGGCCACCACGTCGTCCTGGGCGGTGGCGTACACCCGCTTCGCCTTGCCTTCGTAGAGGAGGGGGCCGGTGGCAGGGGAGAGGGTCATGGGGCAGGGGAAGGGGCCGGAGTCGGCAGCGGAAGGTCGGCGGCATGGCCGCCCGGATCCCGGGGGGAGCGCAGCCGGATCTCCAGCTCGCGGGTGCGCGGCGCGGCGGCGGGATCCTCGCGCCGCCAGCGCCATTCGCCGTAGGAGTCGTCGATGCGCCCGCTGAGCCGCAGGCGGCGGGCCACGGCCCGCTCCGAGGGCAGGGCGGCCTGGGTGTCCAGCAGCTCGGCCACCAGTCCCCAGGCCCTGGCTGCCGCCGCCTGCTCCAGGGCCGCCTCCAGCAGGGCCTCCCGCTCGGAGGGTGGCAGTTCCGCCAGCAGCGCCACCGCCTGCTGCAGCCGCAGTGCCCCGCCCAGGCCGCCCTGGCGGGTCCGTACCAGCAGTTCGCCGCCGACCCGGGGGAAGCCCCGTGATTCCAGGTGCAGGACCAGCAGCTCCAGGGCCGAACGGCTGATCACGGTGCCGTCCTCCCGGCGCTGCAGCGGCAGGGCGACGCCATCGAGGGACGAGCCGCCCTCCTTCCGCAGCCGCTCCAGGGCCAGGGCCGCCCGTCGGTGGTCCAGCCCGGCGGCGGCGGCCCGCCACTGCAGCTGCAGCCACTGGACCCGCTCGGCTCCGGCGGCCGGGCCGTAGCGGTTGAGCACGTCCATGGCGTCGCTGGGCGCCCGGCAGCTGAGCAGCACGTCGGCGTTGGCCAGCACCACCTCCAGGGGCTGGGGGGCCGGATGGAGCGCCAGAAGCCGCTGCTGCAGCTGCCGCAGGCGCTCGAGCTGATCGGCCTCGGCGCTCTGCCGGCAGGCCGCATCCAGCCGCTCGAGATCCCCATCGCGGAGCAGGGCGGCGAACTCCGCCTCGTTGAGCAGGGGCGGCCGCTCCTCTGCGGCCCCGGCCGTGGGCTCCGCCGGTTCGGGGGGTGCGGCCTGGGCCAGGGCCGGCCCGATCCCCGGGAGCACCCCCAGGACGGCCTGGGCTCCGAGGCCGGCCAGCAAGGACCAGGCCCGGCTCCGCCGGGGAGCCGGTGGGCTGTTGGTCGGGCCGGATCCGCGGGGCGGGACGGCGGTCGAGGCGTCGGTCGGGGAGAATGGCAAAGGGGAGTGGCAGCAAGGCTGGTGAGGGCGACCGGTGCAGTACCCGTGCCGGCGCACAACCTAGGGGAGCTCTGCTCCACGATCCACCCCCGTTCCGCTTCCCCTCCGCCCCATGGCCCCGTTGACCGCCTCCGACGCTCCTCCCCCGGCCCCGGTGCCGGCCCGGATCCTGGTGGTGGGCGGCGGCGGCCGCGAGAACGCCCTCGGCTGGGCCCTGGCGCGCTGCCCTGGGGTCGAGCAGGTGCTGGTGGCCCCCGGCAACGGCGGCACCGCCGCCCTGGCGGGCTGCGGCCAGCTGGCCATCCCCGAGACCGACCACGGCGCCCTGGCGGCGGCCTGCCAGAAGCACGCCATCGACCTGGTGGTGGTGGGGCCGGAAGCGCCGCTGGCGGCGGGCCTGGCGGACCGGCTGCGGGCGGAGGGGCTGGCGGTCTTCGGCCCCGGGGCCGACGGGGCCCTGCTGGAGGCCAGCAAGCGCTGGGCCAAGGATCTGATGCGGGAAGCGGGTGTGCCCACGGCTGGGTACTGGGCGGCGACGGATCGCCGCCAGGCCCTGGAGGAGCTCGAGCGCCACGGCCGCCCCCTGGTGGTGAAGGCCGACGGCCTGGCGGCCGGCAAGGGCGTGACGGTGGCCGACAGCCTCGAGCAGTGCCGCAAGGCCATCGAGGAGGTGTTCGCGGGTCGCTTCCAGAGCACTGCCCCCGGTGAGGCCGCCGCCGCCCCCTCCCTGGTGCTGGAGGAGCGCCTGCACGGGCCGGAGGTGTCGGTGTTCGCCCTCACCGACGGCCGCTCGATGGTGCTGCTGCCCCCGGCTCAGGACCACAAGCGCATCGGCGAAGGGGACACGGGGCCCAACACCGGCGGCATGGGGGCCTACGCCCCCGCCCGGCTGCTGGATGCACAGGGGCTGGAGGAGGTGCGCCAGCTGGTGCTGGAGCCGATCCTGGCGGCCCTGCGGGCCCGCGGCATCGACTACCGCGGCGTGATCTTCGCCGGCCTGATGCTCACCGGGGACGGCCTGCGGGTGATCGAGTTCAACTGCCGCTTCGGGGATCCGGAGTGCGAGACCCTGATGCCTCTGCTCGGCCCGGAACTGGCCCGGGTGCTGCTGGCCTGCGCCACCGGCCGCCTGGAGGAGGCGCCGCCCCTGACGATCGCGCCGCGCTGCAGCGCCTGCGTGATCGCGGCCGCCGAGGGCTATCCCGGCGAGGTGAGGCGCGGCGATCCGATCCATGGGGAGCTGGGGGACGACCCCGATCGGCAGCTGTTCCATGCCGGCAGTCGCCGCACCGAGGCGGGCCCCGTGGTGACGGCGGGCGGCCGGGTGCTGGCGGTGGTGGCCCAGGCCGACGACTTCGACACGGCCTTCGAGCGGGCCTATGACGGCCTGGAACGGGTGGGTTTCGAGGGCATGGTCTACCGCCGCGACATCGGCCACCAGGTGCGGACGCGACGCCCGGCCCTGCCATGACCCAGCCCGCTTCCGGTCCCGCCACGGGCGGCGGCGAGGCCGCCGGCGCCTTCAGCCTCTGGTGGGCACGTCTGCAGCGCTGGTGGGCCGAGTTCAGCCTCCAGACCAAGCTGCTGGCGGTCGCCACCCTCGTGGTGAGCCTGCTGATGACGGGCATCACCTTCCTTGCCCTCAACGGCATCCAGCGCGATGCCCGCATGAGCGACACCCGTTTCGCCCGGGATCTGGGGTTGCTGCTGTCGGCCAACGTCACCCCCCTGGTGGCGGAGGGCAACGACCGGGAACTGGCCTCGGTGGCCGAACGCTTCTGGCAGTCCAGCCGCAGTCTCCGCTACATCTTCTTCGCCGATTCCGACGGGGTGATCTACCTCGGCATCCCGATGGGAGGCAGCGCCGGCATGGGCGAACGCGTGCTCAGCCGGCGCCTGGAGCTGCCGGCCGACATCCAGCGCCGCCCCGACAATCCCCTGATCCGCCAGCACCTCACCCCGGACGGCCAGGTCACCGACGTGTTCGTGCCCATGGTGAGCGACGGCCGCTACCTGGGGGTGGTGGCCCTGGGCATCAACCCCAACGAGACGCTCCTGGCCAGCGCCGCCCTCACCCGGGAGGTGACCGTGGCGGTGTTCATCTCGATCTGGGTGCTGGTGATCCTGGGCTCGGTGTTCAACGCCCTGACGATCACCCAGCCGGTGAAGGAGCTGCTGCGGGGGGTGCGATCGATCGCCGGGGGCAACTTCGAGACCCGCATCGCCCTGCCGGTGGGAGGGGAGCTGGGGGAACTGCTCAACGGGTTCAACACCATGGCCTCCCAGCTGGAGGTCTACAAGGCGGCCAACATCGAGGAGCTCACCGCCGCCCAGGTGAAGCAGCAGTCGCTGATCGCCACCATGGCCGATGGCGCCGTGCTGCTCGACGCCGAGGGCCGGATCGTGCTGGCCAACCCCACCGCCCGCCGCCTGTTCCGCTGGGAGGGCCGCAACCTGGAGGGCAGCGAGCTGGCGGCCGAACTGCCGGACCGGCTGGCGATGGAGCTGCATGATCCGCTGGAGAGCCTGATCACCAGCGAGCGGGACACCACCGAGGTGCGCTGCAGCTTCGGGGATCCCCCCCGCACCCTGCGCATCGTGCTCCAGTCGGTGCGCGACGCCAGCGGCGAGAGCCTCAAGGGCATCGCCATGACCATCCAGGACCTCACCAGGGAGGTGGAGCTGAACGCCGCCCAGAGCCGCTTCATCAGCAACGTGTCCCACGAACTGCGCACCCCCCTGTGCAACATCAAGAGCTACGTGGAGACGCTCCATGACATGGGTGACCAGCTCAGCGCCGAGGAGCAGAAGGAGTTCCTGAGCATCGCCAACGCCGAGACCGACCGCCTCTCGCGCCTGGTCACCGACGTGCTCGACCTGTCACGGCTGGAGTCCGACCGGGTCTGGCAGCTGGAGCCCATGGACCTGGCCCCGGCGATCGAGCAGACCCTGCGCACCTATCGGCTCAACGCCGAGGAGAAGGGGGTGATGCTCCTGTTCGCCGGCGACCAGCACCTGCCCCGGGTCCGGGGCAACTGGGATCTGCTGCTGCAGGTGTTCGACAACCTGGTCGGCAACGCCCTCAAGTTCACCCGAAGCGGCGGCCGCCTGCTGCTGCGCGCCTACCCCTGGCCCGACCACTGCCCGCTGGATCCCGGCGGCAGCAAGGACGACCATCCCGCCTGCACCCTCACCTCGCGCCTGCCGCGGCTGCGGGTCGAGATCGCCGACACTGGCTGCGGCATCTCCGAGGCCGACCAGGCGCGCATCTTCGAGCGCTTCTTCCGGGTCGAGAACGCCGTCCACACCGAGGCCGGCACCGGGCTGGGCCTCTCGATCGTGCGGGGCATCCTCGAGAAGCACGGCAGCCAGGCGCGGATGGCCAGCGAGCCCGGCGTGGGCACCACCTTCTGGTTCGATCTGCCCCTGGAGGAGGCCGATGGGGATGAACTGCGGGTCCTGGCGGAGCGGTCAGCCTCCATGGCCGAGATGGAGCCGGAGCGACGTATCGCTGCCTAGGTGGCTGGGGCCTCGGCCAGGCCGGTGACTCCGGTCAGCTCTCCGCGTCCACGCTGCGCATGATCCGGCCCAGGTCGGCCCGTTCGTCGGTGGTGATGCGGTGGGGAACGCCGCTGATGATGCGCTCGAAATTGGCGAAGGAATCCTTGATCTCGGGACCGTTGCCGGTGATGACGAATTCCCGGATGCCCTTGTCGTGCCAGGAGCCACGCATCTTGAACACGTTCAGGGCCCGGGCCATCTCGCCGCGGATCTCAACATACTGGAGCAGTAGAATGGTGTCGGTGATGGTGGAGATATGGGAATCGGTGATCGAATGGCTGCCCATGAACTCCTCGGAGGTGTTGGTGAAGAAGCCAGCGATCTCCTCCTGTTTTGCATAGCCCGTCACCCCGATCACGAACTGCCGGAAGGCGTTGTGGCTGACACCCCGGGCCAGGGCGGAGAGGGAATCGA